>PQAL01000018.1 GCA_003105035.1 Anaerolineales bacterium
GGTGGTGAAGGAGGCAGCCGTAGCACCGCCAACACCAGTGGAAGCGACGATGGTGGAGGCGGGGTTGGTGAAAGACACAGGGGAGACGGTCATTGAGGCTGCGGGGGTGGTAGTAGCTGTCAAAGAAGCTGTAAAGCCATTGACGCCGGTGGTGAAACCAGCTGCAGAGACAGCCAAAGATGTTGCAAAGCCGGTGACACCGGTTGGGAAACCAACTTCAGAGCCAGCCAAAGAAGCTGCAAAGCCGGTGACACCGGTGGTTAAACAAGCTGTAGTGCCAGAACAGGCGACGCTGGTGGAGCCGGTCATCAAACCGGAAGCTGAACTCGCCGCACCCCCGGTAAAAGCCCCAGCGGTAGCCGAACCAGCGAAGAAGAAGGGCAAAGCCTGGATAGCGTTGGTGGTTGTGGTGCTGCTCCTGGTCTTGGGAGGGGGAGGCTATATCGGATTTACCAAGTTCATGGGTGGTGGTGGATTATTTCGGCCAGCTCCATCTGCCACACTTGAAAGCGCAGTTGTAGTTCCAGTTTCTTCAAACACTGAAGTGATCCTGCAGGCAACCTCCACGCTAGAGGTGATAGCAACCGATACGGCGATTCCCAGCCCCACATCAACAGAAGCACCGACGGCTACGCCTGCCCCACTGGTGATTGGTGGAGCAGATAAAATCGCCTTTTTGTCAGGGAAGAATGTGTGGATTGCCAACCTGGATGGCACTGAATTGACCCAGCTCACCCAAAATAATACACAAAAGAACTATCTGCGTTGGCTGCCGGATGGGCAGGGATTAACTTATATCAGTGGAAAATGCATTGAATCAGTCTCCCTCGCCGGAGAGATGGCTCAAATCGCGTGTTTCAATAATTCAGACAAGTTAGAAGGATTCGAAATCTCACCGGATGGCCTGCAGGTGGCTATTGGCTTGGACGGCCAGTTGTACCTGGTGCCATTCGACCTGGAAAAACTAGCTACTGCTTACTCACATGATAGCCTGGCTGCACTGGCGTCCTGTGAAAATATGGCTCCTTATACGCGCAACACTGCCCGCTTTGCACGTTGGTCAGATGATGGTAAGAACTGGTCTACGGTGGTCCAGGTGCCTTACAATGGGATGCGTGCCGATGTGGTCGGGGTATTTGCGGTGGATACCTGTTATCCTGATAATTATGCTGCCTTTCAGATTCAATTCCCTCCTCCGCATTTCACCTACCCAGGATATGAAAAGTTCCCGGTGATCCAAGACCTGGGCTTCGATGGGAATACCCTATTTGCCCTGCACGGGATTACCCGTAACGACGGTTTTGGTGACCTTCATTTATTCAATATGGAGACGTATAAATTCACCCAAAGCGTGAATCCGATCAATCATACTTGTTGCTATCGCGATGCCGAGTTCAGCCCAGATGGCAGCTACCTGGTATTTGCCTATCAGGATATCAACCTTGGACAAAATAGCGTCACCAAGTTATATTACATTCCATATGGAACTATCGGGACTGGAGAGGCATACTCGCCGTTACCCCTCCCGGATATCACCGATCCGATAGAGCGCCCCCAACCTCAATTGAGGCCAGCTGTCCCGTAGGACGAAGATCTGGTGAAAAAACCTTTTCAGTTTGGACATGTAGATACGTCAAGGTCCTGGTTACCTGGCACAAATTAGTAGAGCAGAGATCAACATGTATCAACATAAAAAGAGCTAAAAGAAAGAATCCGTATTTATGTTGCGAAATGCTCCCCCTCGGTGGCACCAAGGGGGAGCATTTGCTTACTTATTCAACGATGGGTATGTACAGGTCGAGGATGAAGTTCTGACCGCCAACTTCATTACGGGTGAGGTGCTCTTCCAGCCATTGGTGTTTGCCTAATTTATAATGGCTGGTTTCCAGCCATCTGACCAGCTTTTGCCAGGAGGCTGGGATGATATCGAATGGATCTGCTGTGGTGACATCACAGCGGAGAACGCCATATAAGCCTCCAGGGAACTCCTTGAGCTTGACCTGTTCATCAGCCTGTATTTCTCGTCCGACGGTCAACCAGAGCTCGTAGCCGCGGTTCGGGCTGCCTTCTGAAGAGCTAGGATTGTCGAAACCGAAGATGCGGGTTTCTGGGGGCGTTTTCCACATTCCGTGGGCTTTTGCCCAGGTGACCAATTTCCCCCAGACTTCGATCTCAGGGTACTCACTGTAGACGTAAAATGTGGCCACTCTCAGCGGGGGCAGGGTAATGATCCGGACTTCCTGATTTTCCATAAAGATTTTCTCCATTCTCGATTTGATATGTGGTTTATGCGATTGCAAGGATATCATAGCACGCGATACCTGACATCTCATGTCAGGAATTATTGGTAAAATAGGCATAACACACACGGAGGTTCGATGCGAGCCGATCGACTAATTTCCATCGTTATGCTGCTGCAGACACACGCGCGAATGACCGCCGATGAGCTGGCCGGTGAGCTAGAAGTGTCTCAGCGCACCATTTATCGAGATATCACGGCTTTAAATGTTGCCGGCGTGCCCATTTACACAAACCGCGGGCCGGGTGGGGGGATATCCTTGCTGGAAAGCTACCGGACCACGCTCACCGGGATGAATGAAGAGGAAATGCGCGCCCTGTTCATGTTGAGCATCCCCCAGGCACTGGTCGATCTTGGGGTGGGGAAAAAATTGAAGAGTGCCTTATTAAAGCTGGCTGGTTCTCTCTTAGCTGGCCAGCAGGCAGTCCAAACGCATACCCAGCAGCGCATCTACCTCGATTCGACCGGATGGAATGAACCCGAACAGCCGGCTGCTCACCTAAGAGTGATCCATGGAGCGGTCTGGCAGGATAAGAAGATCAGTGTGGTTTATCGGGGGAGTTTTGACGCCAGGCTGGAGTGTATCATGGAGCCCCTGGGTTTGGTGGCGAAGATGAATACCTGGTATCTGGTCGGCAGGGTGGATGGATTTCCGCGGGTATTGAAAACGTCCGATATCCTGGAAGTGTTTCTGCAGGAGGAGGGCTTCACGAGGCAGGATGGCTTCAATTTACAGGCGTTTTGGGAAGCGTGGTGTAACGACACGCAACACAGGCGCTGGGTGTACCCAGCCAGGCTGAGGATGTCTCCAGGTTTGCTATCCAAGTTGGGATTCTACCTGGATGACACCGAAAGATATGTGCTTGAGGATACCGGTAGTGAAGATGTTGATGGCTGGAAAGAGGTTGGCATCCAGTTTGAGAGCTTCTTCAGGGCAAGGGAGTGCGTCCTAAGTTTTGGCAGGGCGGCAGAAGTACTCGAACCTGATGCGCTGCGGCTCAGCGTGGTCGACTTTGCCAGGCAGATATTGAGTCTCTACCAGGTATAAATAAAAAAGAGGACCTTCACTCATACGTCCTCTAACATAAGTACTCTGATGCAATTGTGAGAAAGCTTAGCCTTTTAAGGCACCCGCCATCAGGCCACGCATGAAGAAACGACCCAGGAAGATATACACCAGCAGGGTCGGCAAGGCTGCCAGCAGCGTGGCGGCCATCAAGACGTTCCATTGCACCAGCTGTGAGCCTGCCAGGTTGTTGAGTGCCACCGTCACAGGCCAGTGTGACTGGTTGGTCAGGATAACGGCGAAGAGAAATTCGTTCCAGGCCTGGGTGAACTGCCAGATGATGACCACAGCAAAACTGGGGGCAGACAGGGGAAACATGATGTAGCGATACAGGCCCATCAGGCTGGCTCCATCGATGCGACCTGCTTCAAGGACTTCAGTGCCAATTGTGGCGTAATAATTGCGGAATATCAGGGTGGTGATAGGAATCCCGTAGATTATATGCACCAGGATTAAACCCGGGATATCACCATATAGATTCAGGAACTGCATGAACTTCACTAATGGGATCAGGATGCTCTGGTATGGAATGAACATGCCAAATAGGATCAACGTGAAGACCAGGTTAGCACCTTTGAACTTCCATTTCGATAACAGATAACCATTCAAAGATCCAAGCAGAGAGGATAAGATGGCCTCAGGGATCACCATGATGAAACTGTTTTTTAAATTTGGCGCAAGCTGCTTGTAACCAGCGATGAAGTTCTCGATGTGCAGACCGTTGAGGGGCAGTGCCCACATGGTCTTAAGGTCGACTTCATTGAAAGGTTTTACACCGGTCAAGAGCATGAGATAAATCGGTAGCAGGTAAAAAACCGCCAGGGCGATCAAGATGAGGTATAAAATGCCTTTTGTCCAGAAACGGTGTTTCATAATTCGTTCTCCGAGCGCATATTCTGGACCAGGTAAGGAACTACCAGGATCGCCACAGATATTAACATCAACACACCGATAGCTGCCCCTTGGGCATAGTTCGTACCGTCAAACGTGGTCACCCACATATAGATACCAGGCACGTCTAGCCGGATGTCCTTGTTGCCTAAAGCAACGATCAAGTCAAAGATCTTAAGCGACATATGCCCGAGAATGATCACCGCGCTGAGGGTGACCGGTTGGAGCAAAGGGAGGATGATGTACCGATAGATCTCAAACTCGCTGGCACCGTCGACCCGGGCGGCCTCACGCAGGTCGTCAGAGATACTGCGGATGCCTCCCAGGTAGAGCGCCATAGTGAACCCTGACAGTTGCCAAACGGCGGGAATCACCGTGAACGCCATGCCCCAGGGTTGGGGCGTTGCATGCCAGGTGCTGATGAGGAAATCAAGGCCAAGTGATTTAAAGATCAGGTTTAGGCCAGTGATGCGATCTCCGGTGGCAGGGTTCATCAACCAGCCCCAGACGACACCGGAGGCGATGAATGAAATCGACATGGGGAAAATATAGATTGCCCGGAAGAGGGCTTCCCCTTTAAGTCGCTGGTCGAGCAGGATCGCCAGGCCTAATCCGAGTACCAAACAGCCAATAATGAAACCGACCGTGAACATGGCGGTGTTGCGGACATCAATAATGAAACGCTGGTCGTGATTAAATAAATTGATATACTGTTGAAGGCCTGCCCAGGTGTAGTCGGGGTTCAATCCCTTCCATTTGCTGAGTGATACCCTGATTGACCAGCCAATAAAACCATATACAAATACTGCCACTGCTAGGATGGAAGGTAGGAGAAGACCTATCGCAAGCACCGTCTCATCCTCAAACATGGCTATGATAACCAGGACTCCAGAATAACCAACCAGTGCACTGATTAGCAGGGCAATCGAGGTAAGATCTTTGCCGCCAATTTTCAGCTGATAGTTGGACAGGTAATAGACTAACCCGATGCCAAGCAGCATCAGGAAAATTCCGAGTATCAAGCGGGGTTTTTGGAGGTTAAATCTACGGAACATCAGCACCCTTGAAAAGTGCGTCTGGAGCGATTATTTATACCGAGATACATCATTTTAGCATAAAGCGAATAAAGCATTGTTGAAAATACCATCTTTAGAGATTATCAATGTAAAAAATTTCAAATGGGCGGCTCAACGAGCCGCCCATTTCTTATTAACAAGCTGGAAAATTTACTTGCAGGTACCATCCGTCTTGCAGGCATTAACCAAACCAGCCTGGAAGTCGGCCGTCTTGGTTGTGTCAGCCTGGAAGAGCCCGATGGCTGTGCTGATAGAAGTGGACCAGGCAGGGGCAGCCACAACACCATGCATCAGGCTGCCGACCACAGTATTGCTCGTCCAATCTTTGGCAGCATCCTGCGAGTACTCGCTGAACAAAGATTGGTTGCAGTCGGTGCGTGCACAAATGGAGCCCTTGAGCGGGTTGAAAGCTTCCTGGCCAGCCTTGGAGGCACATACCTTTAACCAATCGACGGTAGCATTCGGGTGCTTGGCGCCAACAGGCAGCACAAAGCTATCGGACAGGAAGTTGAATACACCGTAAGTACCCGGTGATACTGCCCAATCAAAATCAGTGTGGGGTTTCAAGGCCAGGCCGTTGGGCGGTTGGTTTGCGAAGTATCCGTAAGCCCAGTCACCCATGATGTTGAAGGCGGCATCACCATCCGCCACCATCTTGGAGGCGGGCTGCCAGTCTGAAAGGGTGGACGCGTCGGCGTTGGTATACGAGAGAGCCTTAGCGAAATTCTCGATACCCTTGGTCACGTCTGCTCCGGCCCAATCGGTGGTGGGTGGGCTGGCCCACAGGCCGTTCCATTTATCTGCTCCGATGGTACCGATCATGATATTTTCGAACAGGTGGACAGCGGTCCAGGGGGCGCCGAGGGACAGGCAGGTTTTACCTGCGGCCTTGATCTGATCACAGACGGCGAAGAATTTATCCAATGTATCGAAATCAGACTTGGGATTGGCCGTCACACCGGCTTCTGCTAGTACCTTGGGGTTGTACCAGAGCACGTTGGAGCGGTGAATGTTCACTGGAACGCTATACGGATGGCCATCCTTGGAGATCAGAGGGATCAGTGTAGCAGGCAGAACCTTGGTAAGACCAGTTTCACTAAACAGGTCATCCAGGGGTTGCACCTGTCCAGCAGCTACGTAGTTTGCAATCGTTTCCTGCCCAGCGTGCGCCTGCCAGGAGTCGGGCGGGTCATTTGCAGCCAGACGAGTCTGGAGGACTGCCTTGGCATTTGTTCCAGCACCACCAGTGACGGCAGCATTTACAAAAGTAATGCCTGGATATTCTGAATTGAAGACTTTTACCATGGCGGCCAATCCGTCTGCTTCACCAGGTCCTACCCACCATGAAAACACCTCTACTTCAGTTTCTGCAGCAGGGGCTTGTGTAGTCGCAGTAGCGCAAGCTGCCAGGATCATCGCCGCAACTATCAGGACTGAAACAAAACTAAAAATCCTTTTCATATTCTTCTCCTTATTCATTTGGTTTAGGTCGTTAGGTATTGCAATTCCATGTTCCTTCACTTTATGCTTATAAGCACCTCCTTACGATTCCAGCTGAGATTGTTTCGATTTGCATGGGAGCAGATCATGATGGGCCAAACCTCACCTGAGGTGGTCATATTTGAGAAGAGTGCCCCCTGAACTCAATGGCGGTGATCCCGCCAGCGATCAAGTTTAATTCTCGATAAGCGGTGGGGAGAGATACAGCAATCGGACTAGGTGTTGATTTAGGAGAGGTATGCGGTTCAGAAATCTTTACCCACGAGGGCGAGGCTGTGAAGCCGATAAGATTATGAGACATGGCAAATGCCCTGGCGGTGCGGCTGAAATCCTGCAATGAGCACAAGACCGATGACAAATTCTCCTCCCCTCATCTAGATTATAGACTTACATAAATGTTGTCATTATTGCGTGATTAATTAAACAATCACGATTGCCTTATTAGAATTTCATTAATTGGTTTTGTCAATACTCCAGATAGACTATTCACCGGAGTTGCTCAGGTTTAGACGAACAATTACAGAATAGCACCGAATAGCATAACATGATTCGCGTGTTTGGAGGATAGATTCATAATTATGCAGCCAGTTTTAGCCCGAAATTTTTTCTCGTATTACGCAGGTTGATTTAATCAGACAATCACGCAGAGGTGAAGGATCAATCCCAGCCAGGTCCAAGGCGAGCAAGATACCACCAACCACTGGTGGTGCGCCTAGGCGCACCAGCCTGGCTTTGGGGGCTTCACTTAATATCACCTGGCGCATGGGCGCGATGATCATTTCTCCCATATCATAGACGCTGCCCACGAGCACAACTTCAAAATCGAGCGTAGCAATCCCTAGCTGCCGGATGACAGCCTGGGCGGTATAGCCTAGCTCGCTGCCTGCCCATTGGATGATCGCAAGCGCCACGGGATCTCCCTGGGCAGCTACTTTATAGACCAAGGGGGCGTGATCGGAGCTAACAACATATTCACCCATCTCAATTCCCTCGATGAGTGAAGGGATATCAGCAGCACCCGTCAGCTCTAAAAACTCTCCAGTCAGTTGGGTTTTAGGGCCACGTTTTGTCCACTCGTAAGAGATGGACGCTAAGGCTTTTTCCACCAAATTGCCTGCACCACCGTGCTCACCGAACCCTACGCCTGTCACGCGACCAATATTATGATCTCGGTCCCAGCCCCAGCAATTTGTGCCCGTACCCGCCACTACCGCCACTCCCCAACCCTCGCTCGCTCCCGCCAACAAGCCGATGATCGTATCATTGACCGCTTCCACCGGACAGGTTAAGCCAATGGAGCTGATCGCAGCCAGCGTGGGTTGGCGCTCCGATGGCCAATCATAGCCGGCAACGCCGAAACCCGCTGCAGTAATCCGGTCCTTGGTAAGTCCGGCCATTCTCAGGGCATGGCTGGTAGCCGATTGCAGGGCTACTTGCAAACCCTGATAGCCTACCACTTCATGATTGCCTGGCCCACCGTTTCCAAAACCGATCGCTTGCCCATTTTCATCCGCAATCAGGGCATGGCTCTTCGTTCCACCAATATCAACTCCCAACAGGTAAGATGGCATACATCACTCTCTAATAATGGCTGCCGTTTTTAGCGCGACACATTTAATACAACCCCTTACGCCGAAATTATAAACATAAGCTCTGCAGACGCCTAGCCACTTTGTATCTCCTGGCGAACGAGCAAGCCCATGGCAGCGATCAAACCCGCCATGATCCATAAGTATGGCATGGCAAATGAATCGATGCTAAAGCCCTCGCCGATGAAAGCCAGTATGGATAGCTGCCCGGCAAGGGCTAATGTCTTGATCGCGGTACATTGGCTGCGCCGTGAAAGCCGCGAAGATTGAAAGAGCACGTATATCCAGGTTATAAACACGGAAAAGCCGATGATGCCGGTCTCCGCCAGCAAACGGAACCAAAAGCTTTTAACGTTCGGCAGTTGGGTCAGGTAGAAGAGAACATTGCGGATCTCGAATGTAGCCCATCCCATGGGCGGAGCCAGGCTGGGGAAAAAGAAACCCGCATTCCCCAAACCAACCCCGAGCCAGGGGAATTGGTTGAACACATTCCAGCCGTTCAGCCAGTAGACCATGCGCTCCATGAAAATGAAGCGCTGGCTCAGTTTTAGCAGCGTCGTCTCATCCAGAGTGACTAATCCAATGATCTCCTGGGTGGAAGGTGGCTCGCTGACCAGTTTGGCAAGCCTCCAATCGCGCTGCACGGAAAAATAGAGGATCCCCACCAATACCACGGCATAGGCGGAAAGCAAGGCGATTGTTGCACTTGCGCTTATCCAGCTTCTCCGCCTGGCTGCGGAGCTGTAACGAAGGAATATTCGCTGATCGGTGAGGTAATTGACGATGCCTCGGTGCAGAGATACGTTCAGCCCGATAAACAGGTATATGAGCATCAGTAGGAACGAGATCAGTCCTATTCGGGGCGAGCTCAGGAAGAAAACCAACACGCCAATCACAAGGAGGATATTTTCAATGGATATACGCCATATGCGAAATTTAAAAGCGGAGGTCTTTTTATAAGTAGCAGCCATCCAGATCGGTAAATACAACATGACCATCTGGTGAGCAAACCATGAGGCTTCATATGTCAGCCCGTTGACACGACCGTATCGGGGAGAATACTGGGGTGAAAGGACAGCCAGCCAGGATTGGATTTCGTTCATCCAGGTTGGATAGAAGTCATAATGGCGGAAAATAAAAAATGCCTGCACACACGACCAGGCAACAGCCAGGATACCTCCGATGGTGATGTACTTCCAGGTATTGTGCAATCGTTCGGGGCTCTTTACCCAGCTGGTGGTTACCAGGTAAAAGGTGATTCCGATCGCCAAGGTCAACAATGCCCGTAGCTCCTGGGCTGGCATGGATTTACCTTTAAAACCTGGAATAAAGAAGAAAAATGCCAGAGCACTCGCAATAATTGCTATTGAAAAGAAAATTATGAGAGGGACTGTTTCCTTAGGAAGTTCCCCCTTCCGTAGGATGAGAGGGATTGTCCAGATGATCAGTAAGATGAAAATGGGTAGGATGGCTAGCGGTGACACCAGTGCGCCAGTCAGCGAAGAGAGAAACGGGAAGGAAGTGAGTGGGAGGCTAATTAGTGCCAGCGCCCATAAAACCTCGCAAACCAACTCCCATTTCGTGTTGTGATGCCCTGATGACCCTACCACGCGACACTCCTGATCATGTGATTGATATTAGGAGAAATGACCAAGCTATTCAGCTGCCATCCTGGTGGCGGTTTTGGGAACACGGCTGACCCAAACTGAAATGAATATGCCAATAATAAAGCCGATCAATACTCCGGCAAGCATCAAGTTATTGCGTCCGTAGAGTATGGGTTGTTCGGGAAGAGAAGCTGGGGTAGGAGCCTGGAAAATGACATAACCTGGAGCCAAGCCGGTAGCCTGCCACTTCAACATTTCCTGATAGCCTGCCAGGGCCCAAATGTTGGCGATTGCCTGAGCAACAGCGGGGTTCGGGTTGCGGAAGCGAAGCTCCCATATGTCATGTTTCCGTTCAATGGTATAGTTTTTTAATAAATCACGGACAGTAAACAGGTATCCCGCGTCTTTTGCCTGGCTGACCACCTGATTAATGGTTTGGGTGGCAAGCAGAGCCCCTTCCGTAGTATTGAGCGCCATATCTTCATTGTATTGGATGAGGTCCTCTCTCATACCCAGGTGAGGAAATGAGTTCAAATCTAAAGTGACAAAATATTCGGCTGTAGCCTCGTAGACAGGTGGATGCAGGTGGAAAAATAGATACCCAAACGCTCCCCCCAGCAAAGTGGCAATCAGGACAACCCACCAATACTGCAGCACTCGTAAAAAATATGCCTGCGGTGAAAATTCATCGGATGACATGTGGGAAAAGGTCCATTCCTGGCTTTTTGGATTTTCGATTACAGATTCTAACACATGCCTTCAGTGAAATAAAAAGACCGGATGTGTTTTGACATCCGGCCTTTTTCTAGCAGTTCGCTTGAGATTATGGTGCTGCGACTGGTGGGCGGGTCAGGGTGGTGACATCACCACGGACAGCCTGGATGCTGTCGTACAGGACCTGCAGGATGTACTTTCCGTTGTGGACAAAGGCACCTGGATCCTTCTGGACCCACTGATAGTTATAGGCAGCGCGAAGCAGGTTGGGCGTCCAGGAAGCGAAGGCATTGTCTCTGGTCATCTCTTCCGGATCTGCGGAACCGTTGGCATTGGTGTCGATGAAGAAGTAAGGGTAGCTTGATCCAGCATACACGAGGGGTGATTTCGCCACATCGTTGGCGTACTTCTGGATAGCGGCATAGAGCAGCTCAGCTTCGGTAGCAACTTCATCATATATACCCTCGGTAGTGTTGGCATCACCGTCATAATCGGTGGTTCCCATGCGGATGGTCTCAGGCCCTTGATTGCCTGGGTGACAGGCCAAGCACAGCTCGGTGTTGACACCCAGCTCATGCGAGTCATGGCAGGTCACACAGCTCTGACCGGCATCTACGTGGGCATGGTGACCCAGGTAATCCTTGCCGGTGAACTCATAGGCACCCTTGGCTTCGGTACCGAACAGGGTGGCCCCTGCACCGAAGTAGTGCGGGTTCCGGAAGCGCAGGTCTGCTGAAACGGTATCAGCGGGCAAATCGCCGATGGCTTTGTTGACGCTCACGGTAGACTCACGACCCTGATGGCAGGTGATGCACAGGTTAGCTGGGGCACCTTCGCCGAAAGTCAGGACGGCACCGCTGGGGAATTTAGCCCCAGCAACCGTGTACGTGGCTGGGAATTGCGTCACATCGTGGCAGGTCTGGCATTCAAAACCTTGAGAGACCGGCTGGGCGATAGTCACACCAGTCACTTTGTCGGAGGAAGCGGCAGCTTCCTTGACGAAGAGTGGGAGGCCAGCAGCAGAGTGGCACTTTGAGCACGTGGCGGGAACTTCGCCCTCGGCATCCCAATCACGAAAGGCCATCTCGGTGGCAGCAAAGTGACCAGCGTCGATGCGGTGCATGGCTGTCATGTCAATCGGGGTGCTTAGCTGTGTGTTCAAATCAGCAATTGAATCATACAGCAGCTCGATCACGTACTTGGCGTTATGCGCATAAGCACCGGGATCCTTGACCGATAGCTGGTAGTTATAAGCTGCTTTCAGCATGCGAGCGGTCCATGAAGCATAAGCAGCGCCATCGGCACTGGATTCTTCAGCATCGACTACACCATTGTCATTAGTATCATTGATGAAATATGGGTAGGTGGCTGGATCATATGCAACGGGGGCCTTGGCAACTTCCTTTGCGTAAGCCTGGATGGCTTTCAAAGTCACGTCCTGGAGACCGGTGAGCTCAGCTGCTATGCCTTCGGTCGTATCGCCGTTACCGTTGTAATCTTCCGTCGAGCCGTTCATGCGGATCTTTACCAGGTCTTCGGCAGAGGCGACGTTACTATGGCATTCCTGGCAGAGTTCGACTTTAATTTCCAGGGTGTGCTGGTCGTGGCAGCTGATGCAGGTGTTCAGGTTATCAGCATGCAAGAACTTGCCATCATAGGTTTGGTCGGCATACTGGTAGCCACCACCGGTAACGGTTCCGTACTGCGTTGCAGCGGCTGCAAAATAGTGGATATTGGTGAAACGCAGATCGGCGGAGACGGTATCCAGTGTGTCGGTCAGGACATTGGTGGCGATCGCATTATCGATGCTGGAGCCTGAAGCGCGTCCTGTATGGCAGGCAACGCAGCGGGCTTCGGGTCCGAGGTCGTTCACAGCTACGCCTGACGGGAAGGTGACTGTGTCCAGGGCAACTGCAACTTCGTTATGGCAGGCTTCGCAGGTGATACCATTGCTGACTGGCTGAGCTGCGTCGACCACGCCCGGAGTGGATCCATCAGCGCCAACGAAATCTTCAAAGCCGGTGTCGGAATGGCACTGGGCGCAGCCGGTGGGTACTTCCTGGGGATCATCTCCATCCCAGTGGCGGAAAGCTTCGGCAGTCGAATCTGCGTGGCCAGAGCCAGCCCAGGCCGCTTCAATTTCTGGAACCAGGACGACCGGAGTCGGGCATGGTTCGGCAGTTGGGCAGGCAGGCGCTTCGGGGCAGGTTGGACATTCCTGGACCGTCGGAACCACGGTGGGGGTTGCTGGGGAAGAACAAGCTGCAATAGCCAGGGCCAGGCCGATCAGCAGCAACCCAACATATAGATATTTCTTGTAATTCATAGATTTCTCCTCATGAGGGAATAGAAATTTTTACAGCAGATACAGATAGGGTAAAGGTATCAATAATCTTATTAGGCTCCTCCTTTGGCGAAAAAATATTAAATCACTTCGAAAGTGGGCAGACCTATTAACACCAGCAGAATGTAATTGAATACACCATTAATAATAGGTTGAACACCCTATAGAATTCTACCATAAAATTAGGGCATAATGAGTAGATTGTATTAAAATTCTCAAACAGAATGGGCGAATCTAGATTAAAGAATTTTTTCAAGATTTAAACGAAAACCTTGCGCCATGAGTGTTTTACCCGCGCAGCGCAAGGTTATATAATGCCAGTATCGAGAGTATTACTTTACTTCCTTATGTTCTTCTGCCTTGTTGGCTCCTTGAGCAAACAGATAGATGGTAAGAATGACAATCATGCCGATCACCATCCCAGCGATTTCCGGCCAGCGAGCAGAAAATTCGAGCACCAAGCCACGCCCGCCAACCGATAATTGATTCCCAAATTTTACGACTGCGTTTGTGATACGGGTCAGATTTACCGTGAGATAAGCTACACCTACCAGAGCCAAGACAGTGAACGGGATGGCTATTACCATGGTCCAAAAAGTGGCGTGAAATTGTACTTTACGCATACCAACCTCCACAATAAGAATAAGCCTGCCTGTATTTATACATATCATATAAAACAGGCTGGCTTCCGTCAATAGGGACAATGTGGGATTTTTATAATAGGGTAATAAGCCCAAATCAAGCAGAGATCAGGCCTTTCCTTATGGCATATTTTACCAATTCGCTTTTTGAGTGTAGTTCGAGTTTACGCATGAGATTTTCACGGTGGCGTGCTACGGTGTGCTTGCTGATTTGGAGTGTCTCACCAATCTCATCATTGCTGAGACCTTCGGCAAGCAGGCTAAGCACTTCTTGCTCGCGTGTCGTCAAGCCGTCGAGAGAACTTTTTTCGCTTTCCTGAGATGACCGGCCTAAAAAGTCGGCCACCAGGGCTTTGGCAAGAGATGGGTAGATATAAATCTCACCTGCAAAGGCGGCACGGATCGAGGTGATCAAGTCTTCAGGGGCAGCGCGCTTGGGTACATAGCCAGACGCACCCGCCTGTAGCATTTCGAAAAAGTACTGCTCGTCTTCATGGATGGTCAGGGCGATCACCGAGATATTTGGATATTGTTCTTTGATCTGGCGAGTAGCCTCGATACCTGAAATATCCGGAAGGGTGATATCCATCACGATGACATCCGGCAATAGTTCCTTGGCTTTTTCTAAGGCCCGTGTGCCGCTATCAGCTTCACCGACAATTTGCATGTCTGGTTGACCTTCAAGGAGCATACGCAGACCAGTGCGAACAACTTGGTGATCGTCAACGAGCAATAATTTAATATCAGGCATCTTGTGTCCCTCCGTAAATGGGTACATTAACTTGAATCAGCGTGCCTTTACCAGGCTGTGAGAGGATGGTGCATGTTCCACCTACCAAAGCAGCGCGTTCCACCATACCCAAAAGGCCAAGGGCAGTAGACTTGCCTTGTTTCTTTTTCAATACTGCGTCTGTAATGAACCCCTGGCCGTTATCTTCCACCCGCAGGTAGATATTATCTTCTGTATAGTCGAGTTGAATGTCAATGCGAGTGGCATTTGCATGGCGAATTACATTCGTGATGGCCTCCTGGGCGATGCGGAATACAACCGCTCTGAGATCAGGGTTCAATTTTGGTTTACCGCCATGGCTGACTAGAGATATTGGGATGCCTGACCGGTCGCTTATATCGCTGGTATACCACCGCAATGCGGCCAGCAAGCCCAGATCATCCAGCTGTGGAGGATGCAGTCCGGTGACCAGGTGCTGCAGCTCGACCACACCATCACTGGCTAGCTTCTCCAGCTGGATGGCTTGTTCAATCGCCCTGTTTTTGTTGGCGGGGATCATTTCCGACATGCCGCGTAAACCCATACCCAGGGCAGTTAAGGTCTGGCCGGTTTCATCGTGTAGCTCGCGGGCGATGCGTTGGCGTTCAGCTTCCTGGGCAATGACCGTCCGGTGAAGCAGCTCTCCGCGTAGCTCTTCGAGGCGTTGCTGTTCGGCGATTTGGGCATCACGCAAGGTTTCAATTTGCTGGTTGCTCTCTACCTGAAAAGCCCGTAGGGAGCGAATAATGAAAACTGAAGCCAACGCTGCCATCAGCGCCCTAAAAACCTGAATTGGGAAACCAAATATCTCAAGGAAGACATTGGTATTTAAGATTGAGGATGGGAAAATTACGCTTGGAGAGGAAAATAGCTGCCCCACAATTCCATACAAGCCGAACGCAATGGCAGCCAGCATTACGTCGCGGCCGATACCCGGCATACCCAATTGGATAAATCGACCACGCTGTAATATTAATCCCCAAAAAGTAAGCAAGGCACCGGGAATTGCGAGGGCATAACGGGTGTATACATCTGCAGCAATGGCGCGTGCTTCGGGGCTGGCGTTGCTGAACAACACTCCCAGTAAACCGACCACCCAAATGGCAGTAATGGTCGAAAGCATTCCGATGTATAACTTACGTTTTTCTACACCGGTTATCAAGCGCGCCCCAAAGGCTATTAAAAACAGAAATGACGACGCCAGGGCAATTAATCGAAACGGCAGGACCCAGGGAGGATTACTTATCCCGTAGATCTGGTTATTCATGATCAGGAACATCTCAAGCCATTCATGGCAACCATGGATCAACCCAAAACCGATCAACGGGCGGAGAGCGCGTGAAAAATCCATCTTGGAAGAATGGCCGATTTCAAGCAGAACTGCCAGTCCCATCGCAAAGAAAGACAGTCCATAAAAAAAGTACACAATAATGATGTTTCGGGTAAAAAATTCAGCCATCCGCTAATATTCTCAAGTGGATTTTTAACTGACGACAAATACACGATAAAAGTAAATTTTCATCTATCCAAGTTGAGTGAATGTGACTTTCATTCGATCATCTCCTCCACTGGCTCTCGCAGATGGGGAATTCTACGCATCCATCCACCACCTGGAGAAATGTACCCAAATACGCCAGCTGAGTCGACCTGAATGACCCATCCTTCACCTCTTTCGGCAATCGGTGTAATGTTCTATTTTTCCGGGGCACCTGCGTTGATCCAATCAACCACCACCTGAAGCTCAGCGGGGGTCAATTGGGCAAAATGCGGGGTTGGACCGGATTGTTTTTGGACCAGCGGGCTACTTGCGGCATCACCGGAGATGATCACGGGGCCATTCACAGATCCTTGCAAAGCTGTCTGATAAGTTGTGAGATTCAAACCCTGTATGCCTTCCTCACCATGGCACGCACCGCATTTTGATTTTAACAATGGCCCGATGGTCGCATCGTATG
Organism: Anaerolineales bacterium; assembly: GCA_003105035.1. Classification (NCBI taxonomy): domain Bacteria; kingdom Bacillati; phylum Chloroflexota; class Anaerolineae; order Anaerolineales; species Anaerolineales bacterium. The sequence continues at coordinate 16,452 of PQAL01000018.1, forward strand.
TTAACGCACCGGATAAATTCAATGGTGCCGCCGGGGTGGGAGTGGGAGGTAAGCTCGAAAGGATCGTCTCTCGCAATGCTGGGGCGTCTAGACCGGCGAATTTCCACTCAATCCCATGACAGGCACTATTCGAACAGAAAGATGTGTTGTCGATACCACCTGGATTGTTGGTGGTGTGGCAGTCACTGCAGGTTTCATTAAACACCTGGTTGTGCATGGCGATCCAGTTGGCATTCAGATGCGACTGCGGTTCAGGACCGCGTGGGATCTCGACATTGGCAACGAAATCGGATGGCCCAGCGACCTCTGGAATGGTATGGCAAAGGTTACACTCGAGCCGGATGGCTTGCTGAGATGAATCCATGTGCTTACCATCATGGCAGCGGAAGCAACCCGCGAAATACATGTGCCCCACGTTATCCGGATGAGCATTCCAGTCTGATTTTTGATCCAGGTTTACAGAGTTGACGAAGATGGTTTGGATATAGGATATGGCATTTTGTACGCTGCCGGGGTGGGCTGCATAATAATCAGGATAGTAGGTCTGGTAATAATTTTCCAGCCCATAAATACCGTTCAGGCCTTCCTGTTGCGAAGTATATGGCACGCTGAGAACTTCGATACCTTTAGCCCGGATATCTGGAATGGCTTTATCGATAAACCCACGCGCGAGAGCCGCATCCATCTGATCCTGTGGCTGAGGCACAAGGTGGGTGATACGGTTGTGGCAGGTGACACAATCCATTTCCTTCAGGTCAGCATCCGTAATATCAGCAGTATTGAAACTTGAGGAAATATCCGTATATTCCGTGTAAGTCCCATCGGAATTCGTGACCCGGATATAAGGGATATTCTGTTGTAATTCATCGGTGGGATAGTATTGAACCTTGTTTTCGACGTGCCAGTGGATGCCTTTGCCGAGTCCCTGACGGGAGGTACCGCCACCTGTCTTCAGGCCGATAAAGATGCTGTAGGGGGTATTTTCAATATTACTCACAAAGCGTTTGTCTTCACGCAGGCTGTCGTCTGAGAATTTATCAGGGTTGTGGCATTTTTCGCAGGTATCACGAGCTGGGCGCATGTTTGTGGCGTAGAGCGGATAGGTGTAATTATGAAAAATCGTAGCCGTGACGTGCCGGATGTCACCGGCTTTGCGGGTTATTTGATTTGCAATAAAACCACGGCCGATGTGGCATTCCACACAGTCCACGCGGGCATGCGGGGAGGCTTGATAAGAGGAGTACTCTGGAGGCATAGTGTGGCAGGTTGTCCCACAGAATTGTGGGCTATTGGTATATTGCCAGCCGTAGGCAGCCCCGATTAGCAGGATGACTGTCAGGATTCCCAGGATCGCATATGGGAGCACCTTCACCCAGGTTTTAGACTCGGATGGGGGAAAGAAAAAATTATGCAGGGCATTGCCCAGACGTTTAATAAATTTTTTCATAGTGTGTACTCCATCATTTTTCTGGTGCTCCAGCCTGTATCCAGGCGATTACCTGGTTTAGCTCGTCGATGGTCAGTTGACCCGGGTGATTCCCGGCAGATTGCTTTTGGACCAGGACGCTATTATCCGGATCATTGGGAATAATCGCCGGGCCAGAATTGCCTCCGGCAAGTGCCGCCTGATAAGTCGCCAGACTTAACCCGCCCACTTTGGTGACACCATGGCAGGAACCGCAGCGATTGCGGAATAGACCCGAGAAAAAGCCATCCCAGGTCATGGCAGCCACTTCATCACCCGGCTCGAGTGTTGGTGGGGGTGTGGGTGAAGGCCGCGGGGTAGGAGTCACGGGTACATATACCTGGGCTGTCTCACCCTGGGGAACAGTAGTTAGGGCAGTTTTTTCTACAAAGCTGAACTTATACACGCCGAAGCCAAAAGCAACCGTGAATAGCAGGGCTGCAGGAAAGTAAAACATCTGGCGTTTGCGGATCACTTCAGGTGAGGGTCTTTTAAGAGCCATACCAGATTCAATCCGGGCAAGCTCAGCCGGATGCTCGTGGCGCATTTCCTCGCGATTTAGTTTTCCTGTGAACATGCTCTTATTGAAGTGCTTTACATGAACGTGGTAAAAATGCCAGATAATAATTGCCAGCACAGCGAGGATTGCCTCAGCGCCGTGGGCAGCCTTTGCTGCTGGGATGAACTCTCCTGGCAAAACACTGGTTGTAGTGATCGGGTTCCACATCATGAAACCTGTCAGCCCCATGATCACCGTACCCCACACAACCGCCAGGTACTCCATTTTTTCAGCATAGTTGAAGCGCCCGTAGTACCCCCGGTGTTTTCTAAAACCCAAATAGTACAGCACATCTTGAATCAGGTGCTGCGCGTCTTCGATGCCTGGTAGCATCGTCCACGGAACGCGTAGCACAGCCACCTTATAACCCAAAACCAGGACATGATAACCGCTGACGATCATCATAACGAAAGCACTGATATGATGGATGATGCGTACCTGTTCGATGCCACCTAACAAGTAAATAAAAGTATCGCTTATTGGAGAGGCAGAGAACTTTTGGATCAAGCCGGTGAAACCCAAGATGGTGAATGAGGCCAGGAAAACGATATGCTCAATGCGTTGGGAGATATCGAACCGGTTGTACGTGATGAGCTTGTCTGATGCAGTTGCCTGGGTTGGAGATGGCATGGTTGTCTTATCCATGGGTCACCTCTTCTGTCAGCTGGTCACCCTGTTCCGTTGTGTTATCTGCCCCAGGTTCAGGGGGAGTTACTTCCGTGGGTACTGATTCCGGGGCAGGTTTGGCAGATTGGCCTTTGTGGCGAGTTTTTACGTACACAGAATGACCGACATCCAGGCCGACCAGCACGAGCATAAAGCCAAGCACACCGGGTATGAACAGGCTATAGAAGAGATTCACATAATATACTGCAGGAAAATGACTGGCTGATGGGATGTAATGCGACATCCAGGCGGCGGGGAAATTTCTGGTGGCATCGGGGTGGCAGACCTTGCAACGAGCCAGCAGGTTTTCCTGCATCTGCAGGCCAGTGTTAGGATCATCCACCTTGGAAATGTCATGCACACCGTGGCAATCATAACAAACGGGCTTGTTTGTTTGTGCATCGGGTGATTGTTTCTCGAATAAGGTGACTGTCGTCCCGTGAAAATCAGATATATAGGTATTCAATACATCGGTCGAGATACCGTATTTATCCATCAACTCAGGATTCGTATGGCAGGTAGCGCATAGCTGTGGTGAGTTAAGGCGGAAGGCGGCAGTCGTCGGGTTTCCAATGTTGTGAACGCCATGGCAATCGATGCAGGTGGGAACATCAGTGTTCGCTTCTTCAGTCAAGGCAGCACCATGGACGCTATTTACGTATTTCTGATAGATAGCGTTATGGCACTGCGCGCAGGTGAGAGGGATGTTCAAGCGAGCCTGGGGCAATAGCTCACCAGTATCGGGATCTGTCCATTGCTGGACATTATGCGAACCGTGGCAATCAGAACAGACCGCTGCCTCGCGTTTACCTTCAGCTTGGGCGGCAGCATGGACACTGTCCATCGTGAGGGTATATTGCCCTGAATGGCAGCGGTCACATACACCGGTAAGCTGCAGGGTGGCATCGCGCGGATCTGATGCCTTGAATTCGGGGTGAGGGTACTCTCCCAGGTTGGTGTGGCATTGGACACATGCATATCCATCCTGACCATGGATGGAGGCTGCGTAGGCCTGAGGATCGACGTAAAGGTCCAGCGTCTCTCCATTTTCAAGCTGCATGGAAATGCCTGGAGTGCCATGGCAGCCCAGGCAGGTTTCGTTACTCACGATCAGACTGACATTGCCCCCGGTTGGAGAGCCCTGCTGGTATGAAATGCCGCTTGTAACCTGCCCAGAAGGAGCAGCTGCTACATTGATCACAATGAAGACGATTGACACTAGGGTGATCAATACTGTACCCACCAGGTAGATGAACAGGTGTTTACGTGCAGCCATCATGACTTGACTTCTCCCTGAGTTTCCTTGGGGTTTTCCTGCTTCACCAGGCGTTCATACTCAAGGGAATGATAGGTACGCATATCTTCCTCATTAAGCCAGCCCGAAAAGATGCTCAAGTTGAGCCTCTCCAGGTGAACATGGTAAAAATGCCAGATGATGATGAAAATCGCCGTGACAATGGCTTCAGTGCTGTGGGCCATGATCGCCCCCGGGATCACTTGCCCTGGAAGCAGGCGGGTTACCACTTCCGGGAACCACATGATGAAGCCGGAGATGACCATGATGCCGATGGCAAAGAATAGGAACCAATAGGTTACCTTCTGTTCGAAATTATATTTACCGAAGGCTGGTTTTTGTTTCTTTATGTAGATCAGGTAAAGCACCATCTTCCAGGCATCTTTAACATCATTAAGCGTGGGTAGCATGTCTCCGGGTAATTTCCGCCGGATGATCTGGTAGATGATTTTGCCCAGATGGTAGATGACCAGTGCAGTAAGCAGCAGTGCAGCAATATGGTGAATTTGCTGCAGCAGGTTTAATCTTGCTGGGGTGGAAATAATCGCCTGGCTCCAGGTGGAGGTGTTATATTTTTGGGGTAATCCGGTCAGCAGCAAGACAAAGATACTGATCATCAATACCGCATGTTCCCAGCGTTGGCTGAGGTTGAAACGCGGGAAAGTGCGGACGAGTTTGACGCGCATCGCTGAGGAGGATGAGGTTGCTTCCTTTGGGGTCTTCATAGGCTCCTCCTCGCCCGATCAACCATGAACCTGATGAACTGCAAGATCACATAAATTCCGCAAACAATAAGGATGGCCGGGGTAAAAAATGAGTAAAACAGGTCTAGATAATAAAGGAATGGGCTGCGCTCCAGGCTCACCTTGTAGTGACCGGTCCAAGCGCCAGTCCAATTTGGACTGACACCCGGGTGACATTTCTGGCAGGTAACCAGCAAGTTAGCTGGATTGACGGATGAATTAGGGTCATCCGGTTTCAGGATATCGTGGATACCATGGCAATCGGTACATACTGCCGAGTTGTGCTGTACTGTCGGCCAGCGGGCTTCATATACTGAGACATCCACACCATGCCAGGATAAATTGTACAGGCTGTAAACATCGGCTGAAAGCCCATATTTCGCCATCATTTCCTCGTTGGCATGGCAGCTGGCGCACAAGTCAGGTTCCTCGACTTTGAATTGCTGGGTGCGTGGATCCTGGATGTTATGCACCCCATGGCAGGTGGTGCAGACTGGTACATCGGGGTTGGCTTCTTGAATCAGGGCATTACCGTGCACACTGTTTTGATAAATGCCAAATTCCTGGGTGTGGCAGTTGCCACAGGTCTGCGGGATCAAGGTACGCGGCTGGTCGGGAGGTTTGACATAGTGTGATCCATGGCAATCGGTGCATACCGGGGCATTCAGATTACCTGCTTCAGCTACCTGGGCATGCATGCTATCCAGGGTCTTGGAGTAGTTATCGGGGTGGCATTTTTGACATGCCTGGTAGTACTGACGGGTCAGCTCGCGTTTCGTCTGGTAGCTGATCTCAGGGTGAGGGTAGCTGGTGATGTTCGTATGGCAGGCTTCGCATTCGATCCCATTGGGGCTGTGAACCGAGCCTTGCAACTGCGCAGGGTCGATATACAGGGAGACCACCTCCCCACTCGGCAGGGTCATTTTTAAATCAGTATTGGAATGACAGCTTAAGCAGTATTCCTCGGTTTGCTGCTTCGGCTCACTGGCTTGTGATGGTGAAAACCAGAACAGGCTCAAAATTAAGATCAACCCGACTAGTATGAGTATCGCCGGTAATTTGACGTTTGATATACGCTTCGACATCGCCCGGTCCTCCTTAATAGCCATTGTCTTCACTTTTTTGATAATCCTCTGTGGGAGGAGGGGGTTTTGCGACGATACCGAAACGGCGTAACAGATAAGAGATGCCAAACAAGATAATTAACGGCACCAGGCAACGCGCGATACATAACAAGGCTACAAAAACTGGGTTGGTTGATGCGTCACCCATAATTTTATCCTCCGCTCACAGCCAGGAGATGTACAACTCCTGACGGGCAAGCATGGACAATCGAAATAGTGGCAAGCAAGTTGCTATAAAGGAAATTTTTCACTATTAAGTATAACCTATCCACAAGATCACGGTTTATGAATGTTCCTCTTTGCCAAAAAGGGGTAGGAATTTCACCCCGAGTGTTAACATGGCCAGGGCATATCCAATAATCCCTATGGCGACACCCCATTCAGGTAGGCCAGGGAAATAATTCCCGGGTGGCAGCTGATAGAGGGTGCCAGGAGAATAGCTCAGTGGAACGAATAAGCCGCCAACGGTGACGTTCCACCGATTGATCAGGATGCCCAAGACGGCAAACGCTGCTCCAATCACCAGGAACACTGGCCTGCGATTAAAGCGTGGCGTCAGGAAGAGCACTGCTGGTAGGATCACCCCCAGGAAAATCTCAAAGACCCAAAAGGAAAAATTATATGGAGTCTGCTGGCTAAGCAAATTAAACGCTTCACTGACAGAGGGTGTGCGTCCATAATAGGTGACCGCAGCCAGGTCCCAAAATCGGATATATCCGTAAATCAGTAAGGCAAAACCACTGAAACGAGCAATGGCGCGCAGGATGTCATCCGCGATGGATTTCTTACCCGTGATCCACTCGATGATATACGCAATGGCCATCGTCAGAGCTGGTCCAACTGCCACCGCCGAAAGGATAAACATGATCGGCATACTGGGCTTGAACCAAATTGGTCTTGATTTTACGATTCCGTATGTAGCACCAAGGGAAGATTGGTGGAGCAAAGAGATGGCTAACCCTAACAGGGCCAGTACAGGAGCTGCCTTGTGCAGGTATTGTGCACCAACCTGGATCCATTTATATTTCCTGAAGAAGCGTGACTCGGCAATAATCGGGGCAAACTCGACCAGCATGATCGTCAGGTAAATCGTGATGCACCAGGTGATTTCCCATAAGACAGAATGGATATTCCAGTAAATCCATGGGTGCCAAAATCTGTCGGGCCGGCCGATGTCCATGATCAGGGTTAACAAGGCGCAGGAATATCCGATGAAACCGACAAAAACCGCCAGGGGGATGATCGGTTTAAAGCGTTTCAAGCCAAACAGGTAAACCACCGCCGAAAGGGTAAACGCACCGGCTCCTAAGGCGATTGATGAGAGGTCAATAGTAATCCACAGGCCCCAGGGGACAGAATCGGTCATGTTGGTGACGTACAGGCCATTCCAAAAAACTGTCACCGCCGAGAGCAAGCCGATCAAAATGCATAAACCAAGGAAGCCAAGCCAGGCAAGCATCGCCGGGCTGATTGAGAATTGTTTTCGTTCACCAAGAGCTTGTGTAGCCATTTATAAGCCCTCCTTGGGGATGACATAGTAGACGCTTGGCTCAGTACCCAGCTCTTCGCGCAAACGGATGGTTGCTTCAGTTGCAATTGCCTGTGACACCTTGCTGTTAGGATCGTTTAGGTCTCCAAAGAGGCGGGCACTTACCGGGCAAATGTTGACACAGGCAGGTGTCGCTTCCCTATCTTCGCCGGGTACGAAGCCTGAAGCCAGGCCTCCATCGATCCGTTGGATGCAGAATGTGCATTTCTCAACGACTCCGCGCGGGCGGCGAGCCACTTCCGGGATCCCCCAGGTGGGAATGTATGGATTTTCAGCTGTATATTCCTGCCAGTTAAATTTTCGGGCGTCATAAGGGCAGGCGATCTCACAATAACGGCAGCCGATGCAGCGGTCATAGTTCATCACCACCAGGCCGTCATTGCGGTGATAGGTTGCCTTGACCGGGCAGACTTCTACGCAGGGTGCGTCACCGCAGTGCAGGCAAGGCCGGCTGAAATAGAACGGCGTACCTGTGGAGGTTTTTTCATCAACGACGATATTCCAGGGTTTCTCAGGTCGTTTCAATTCCATATCCACCCACACGTCATTGGTGGCTGAACACGCCCGCAGACAGTACTCGCACCCGATGCATTTATCCAGGTTGATCACCATCCCCCAGTGATGGCCACTGATATCGCTGGTATTCTCTTCAAGCCCTTCTACCTGCTCCTGTTTAAAACTGGCAAAGGGTGAGAACGGACCGGTAGTGAGCAGTTGGGCAGCTACAACCGAGCCCGCGGCTGTGCCACCGAGGATCAAAAAGTCTTTGCGGGATAGATCGAGCTTAACTTTTGTTTTCTTTTTGCTCATCTTCTTTTTCCTCAATGACGGTAATGCCTCGGCTGACGACCCAGGCAGCAGCTCCACCAATCATTAAGCCGACGATGGCACCCTGAGCCAGCCCGATATATAAGCGGTTCGTGCTTTGCGATTGTAAATCGTCAATCTGCTGTTGTTGCGTCTGAACTTGTTGCTCTAAAGTAGCTGCGTCAACTGCGTTTAATTCCTTCACTTCCCCGGTTAATTTCACAATCTCATCCCGGGTGTGGACGGTGTCTTGATGGCAGGCGATACAGGCATCTGAACCGACGGAAAATGTGTGACCGGTTGGTACAAGACCTTCGATGGGGTCATCGGTGCGGGGGCTGGTATACATGTGGCAGTTGCTGCACTCAAGACCGGCATTGGCATGCGTGCTGTGAGTGAACGATCCACCCCGCTCCTGGTGGCAGGTAGTACACAGGGCCGTGACCGATTCTGCTTTCGGGGTCTGGGAGTGCGGATTATGGCATGCCTGGCATTGAATGCCCTCCTGGCCATGAACGGACGCGTGCCATTCGTCTGTGGTCGTCTTGTGGCAGGTGCCGCATAATTCGGCATCTGGAGTGATCGGCATGGGTTGTTCCGGGTGGTTGGGCTGGAAGGGTCCGTGACATGCTTCGCAGGTCACACCTTCTTCGGCATAATTCCCCGTATTGCCCTCAAAACCTGTCGTATGGCATTCAAGGCAGGATACCTGACTGCCTAATTCTGTCCAGTCCCGCTGGAAGATCGGTGCTGAAAATGCCAACGCATGACGGGTATCCTGCCAGGCAGTGTAAATATTCTCATGACACTGTGCACAGGATTGTGATCCAGCAAAGCCTGGAACCTGGTATGCTGGCTCTGCTACCGGCGCGGCTGTGACAGGTTGGGCCACCGCCAGCAGGGCACCGACGATAGCGCTGACACAAAATACAATTCCAAACACCACCCAGGTACGGTTTTTCTGGATCGCCTTGAGAATTTTCATCGCATTCTTCTCCATATATAGGTTATTCACCCTATTAATCTAACATGAGAATTTGGCTATTTTACCCTATATTGATGATATTAGAAACTGCGGAAATATTCAGTTAGGAATGTCATTTTTAATCATAGATAAATGTAACGCCTGTGCGAAGTAAATAATTTTAAAAGAGAAGGCTGGCGCATAAATGCCAGCCTTCGTAATGGTTCTAATCGAAAATAACACAGAGCTATGGGGTCGTACCCAGGGCAGGGATGGCGTGGTAACCACTGGCAGCTGACTGCAGCTCAGCAGCAGTTTTAAGCGTGCCATGGCAATGGCGGCAAGCATAATCCAGGCTCACCTGCCCGGTTGCCAAGCTGCCATCTTCGTTGAACTGGCTCACCTTTCGTGGATCGATGGCCATGACGTGCGTAGCCATATCGCCAGTGAATGCCTGAGGATTGGCTGAGCCGCTCTGGATGAGGTGCGGCATATGGCAATCTCTGCAGCCAATGTTATTGGCAACGTGAGCAGGGTTGTTTTGGAATTGGGCTTCCTGCCAGTGGCAATCCTGGCAGAGCAGCTTGGTCGTTGGCTCGCCAGTAACCTGGGATTGGACTACACCGGAATGAGGATCATGGCAGGTCAGGCAGGTCAGTACCTGGTGCTTACTCTGGCTGAGATCACCAAACTGGTCGGTGTGTTGGATGAAACCATTCGCTACATCCAGTGAGGCAGTGGGCACATAGACATGGCATTCCCTGCACAGGCTGGAATCGGTCTGCACAAGCATGCGTACCCCCTTGGGATTATTGGCATGCAAACTTCCGGGTCCATGGCAACGCTCACACCTCACACCGGGTTGAGCCCAGGTGCCGGTGATACCCGGCAGTTCGTCCTGGCTGCCACCACTGGAAAATCCCGTGGTATGGCAGGTTCCGCAGGTAAACGGTAGGTCAGCTTCACCAGAATGATAAGAAGTCCAATTTGGGGAAAGACCCAGGCTGCTATTTCCAAGATTGTACTGGTTAAAGAAGCTCGTGTCGCCAGCTTTGGCAGGCGTATCGGTGATGATGTAGCCTTCGGAGTTGACGAAGATCGCTTTCCAATAATAACCACCGATTATATAGCTGATATCATTCAAGGAATATCCTTGAGGTGTGGCGGGTATCTGGCTGAATGGATAGTCAGGTGATTTCCCTTCGCTGATCTGGTTGAGGCTCCACGGATGGCCCGATTTCATGTAGGTTTGGGAAATGTCATAGTGGCAACCGGAGCATAACTGATCACCGACGTACTCAGCACCGGTTGGTCCAGGTTCACCTGCAGGGCCAGTCTCACCAACCGGTCCAGCAGGCCCTTCGGGACCAGCAGGCCCAGCCGGGCCAACAGGCCCAGGCTCACCTTGGGTTCCTGCACAGGCTGATAAGATGCCTGCGAGGATGAGCAGTAAACCAATAAGCATAAGTAATTTCCGAGACATATGCCGCTCCTCACTAATAACTTTTTAATCTGAGGGCATATTTTACACTACTTTTCCTTCCATGCTAACCTAATCTCGTGTATAATGCTGAAAATTTGGAGCTTGGGATGAAACTTTTAATCTGGGCTTTCTTCACACTCAATGATAATGATAATCCAGGCTTGCATCGGGCGAGAGGCTTCAGGCTGCAAGAGCGCTGAGCCAGAGAGGTCATCATCGATCGCCCGACGCCACCCGCGAAGGGCGATTTTTTTACCAATTGGCTGGTGTATCTGAATGGAGGCAATGAATGTACAAGACGCATACATGTGGTGAGCTACGTGCCAGTCATCAAGGGATGACAGTCACTCTGGCAGGCTGGGTGAATCGCCGGCGAGTGCATGGTGGGATCAATTTCGTGGATCTACGCGATCGTTTTGGCTTGGTCCAGGTAGTCAGCGACCCGGAGAAATACCCTGAGATCCACCAGGCACTGGAAGAAGTTCGCCCGGAATGGGTGATCCAGGTGGAAGGCATTGTCAGGCTGCGCCCTGAGGGACTGGCCAACCCCAATATGCCCACGGGTGATGTCGAAGTCCTGGCGGTAAAAGTCAAGGTACTCAACCAGGCGAAAACCACGCCGATCACTATCAGCAAGGAAGAAGACGAGAACGAGGAAATCCGCCTGCGCTACCGTTACTTGGATTTACGCCGTGAACGCATGCGCGGCAACCTGATCCTGCGCCACAAGGTGATCAAGTTCATCCGTGATTATCTTGATAGTAAGGGTTTCTTAGAAGTTGAAACCCCAATCCTTTTCAAGACCACCCCCGAAGGGGCACGCGATTACCTGGTGCCATCGAGAGTTTATCCAGGAGAGTTTTACGCCTTGCCGCAATCTCCCCAGCAGCTGAAACAACTGCTAATGGTGGCAGGCGTTGAGCGCTATTTCCAGATTGCCCGGTGTTTCCGTGATGAAGACCAGCGCGGTGACCGCCAGCCTGAATTTACCCAGCTCGACCTGGAAATGTCGTTTATCGAGCGTGAGGATATCATGCAGCTGATTGAAGAGATGTTCACCAAGATGGTCGCCCAGGTAGTGCCGGAGAAACGCTTATTCGCCAGTCCGTGGCCGAGGCTTTCGTACCAGGAAGCCATGCAGCGTTTTGGCAAGGACAATCCGGACATCCGCTTCAGGATGGAATTAGTTGATGTCACCGACCTGGCAGGGATGTCAGGTTTTCAGATCTTTGAGAACACGGTGAACGAAGGTGGGCACGTGCGCGGTATCAACGCCTCAGGCTCAGGCGATTACAGCCGCAAACAGCTGGACGAATTAGCGGAATATGCTAAGAAATATGGGGCGAAAGGATTGGCTTACATCGCCATCGCCACCAGCGGTGACCAGCGGTCGTCGTTTGCCAAGGCAGTCAAACCGGAAGTCCTGCAATCGCTCTTGCTCAGGATGGATGCCAAACCAGGTGACCTGCTGTTGTTCGTGGCTGACAAACCAGCCATTGTTTTTGAGGTGCTTGGACGGCTGCGTGTATTACTGGCAGAGCGCCTCGACTTGATTGATCCGGACATCCTGGCATTCTGCTGGATCATCGATTTCCCATTCGTGGTATGGAACAGCGAAGAAAACCGCTGGGATCCGAGCCACCATTTATTCACCTCGCCGATGATGGAAGATATCCCTTTGTTGGACACCGAACCTGGGAAGGCGCGCGGTCAGCAGTATGACCTGGTGTTAAATAATTATGAAGTCGGCGGTGGCTCGATCAGGATCCACCAACGCCAGCTGCAAGAGAAGGTGTTCAAACTGATCGGCCTCGACCCTGAAGTGGCGCGGGAGCGTTTCGGGCACATGCTCGAAGCTTTTGAATACGGAACCCCACCTCATGGCGGAATCGCCCCGGGTATCGACCGGATTTGTATGATCCTGGCGGATGAGCCTAACATCAGGGAAGTGATCGCATTCCCCAAGAGCCAGACAGCGCGCGACCTGATGGCTGGTGCTCCATCACCAGCTGAACCAGCGCAGCTGCGCGAGTTACATATCAAAGTAGAATAATAACCAAACAGGGAGGCAGGAATGGCACCCATTATTCGAGTAGATAAAATCGCTGAGTATGTCGGCCAGGAGGTAACCATCCAGGGCTGGGCATATAACCGTACTGATAAAGGGAAGCTGGTCTTTCTGTTGGTGCGCGATGGATACGGCTTCGTGCAATGTGTGGCTTTCAAAAGTGATTTGGACGAAGAGATTTTCGATAGGTTGACACGCTTGCCCCAAGAATCGTCTGTGATCATCACCGGCGGAGTCAGGGCTGATTCACGCGCCCCGGGCATCCCTGGCGGATATGAGGTGGGTATTAAAAACGTAGAAATCGTGCAAGCGGCTGATATCGATTATCCCATGGCGCTCAAGGAGCAGGGAGTAGATTTTGCCCTGGATCACCGGCATTTATGGATGCGCATGCCCAGCCAATGGGCGATCCTGCGTGTGCGTGCTGCGGTCATCAAGGCGATCAGAGAATGGCTGGATACCAATGGTTTTATCGGCATGGACACGCCCATCCTGACCCCGGCAGCCTGCGAAGGTACCACAACGTTGTTCGAAACACCATATTTCGATGAAGGTGTGGCGTACCTGGCACAGAGCGGCCAGCTATACAACGAAGCCGATATCTTTGCCTTTAAAAAAGTCTACTGTTTCGGCCCGACTTTCAGGGCTGAAAAATCTAAGACTCGCCGCCATTTAACCGAGTTTTGGATGGTAGAGCCGGAAGTAGCTTTCTGCGATCTGGACCAGCTGATGGAGATCGAAGAACAGTTTGTCTCCCACATCGTCCAGAGGGTACTTGAGCAATGTGCGCCTGAGTTGAGATCATTGAAGCGGGATGTCAAGCGGCTTGAGAAAATCTCACCCCCATTCCCGCGCATCTCCTACGACGATGCGTTGAAAAAGATCGAGCAGCTGCGGGATGAGACCGATGACCCGGAGAAGAAAGAGCTGCTCAAGATCGATTGGGGCATGGATTTTGGCGCCCCCCATGAAACCGAGCTCACCGGCCTGTATGAAAAACCGGTTTTTGTCTACGGATACCCGACTGATGTAAAGGCTTTTTACATGGAACCCTGGCCGGGTAGACCCGAAGTCTGCAAGAGTGTTGATCTGCTTGCCCCAGAGGGATACGGCGAGATTATCGGTGGAAGTGAGCGCATCTCCAACCCGGATCTGTTGCTGCAGCGCCTCAGGCAGCATAGCCTGCCCGAAGAGGCTTTCCAGTGGTACCTGGAACTACGCAGGTTCGGTAGCGTGCCTCATGCGGGTTTCGGCATGGGCGTAGAGCGGACAGTCGCCTGGATTTGTGGGATTGAACATATCCGGGAGGCAATACCGTTCCCACGCACGATCAAGCGCGTATATCCATAGATCAGCATGTAGAGATACATGACCTATCAGAGATGATAAGTAAGCCTTTCAGAAAACTCTACTCGCGCGTCTTTTTTTGTGGTATAAGATAGTTACCCTGCTGTGCACGTGTTGTTGCTTTTTGCGTTCTGAGCCAACACTGATATTTGGGAGTCCACTCTCATGAAGGTGACGCGATAGGCTAGAGCCAAGGCGGATCCTTCTGGTAGGACACCAACCTGCGAAAGCAGGTTCAGAACTTTGCATCACACGACATAGTGGGGTTCTTTTTATCCAGTACGAAACAATTCTGGCAGGCGCAAAACCTGCCAGAATTGCATTTTCTGAGAGACTCAACAAAAGAGTTAACAAAGCTTAGCAATTTTAGCCTGTATAGTTATTCAAGCGACTATACAGGTAATTTAATTCCTTGATCTTCGCCTGCAGCTCGCTGCTCTGGGTAGATCCTTCCATCCTCCACATCCAATTTCCACTGGGGTTGCCGGGATAATTCATGCGGGCTTCATTGCCAAGGCCGAGGAAATCCTGCATGGGAGCCAGGGCAAAGACCGCCACAGAAGACCAGATTCCACGGATGAAATCCCAATTCACCTGGCTGCCATCGCAGTCCAAATACTTGTGGTACATGGCTTTTTCCTGTTCGGTGACACGCCCATACCAGCCACGCGCGGTGTCATTATCATGTGTGCCGGTATAGACCACACAGTTCACCACATAGTTGTGAGGTAGGAAGGGGTCTTCTGGCGTGCTGTCGAATCCGAACTGGAAGATGCGCATACCCGGCAGATTGAATGTATCGCGCAATTCAACCACATCCGGGGTGATCACACCCAGGTCTTCAGCGATAATCGGTAGATCACCTAATGACTGGCGTATGCTGCTAAAAAAGGCTTTCCCAGGGCCAGGGGTCCAGCAGCCATTTTCAGCAGTTTTGGCTTTACCCGGCACTTCCCAATAGCCAGCAAAACCGCGGAAGTGGTCGATGCGGATGATATCCACCATGGCTAAGGTTGCTTTGATTCTCTCAAGCCACCAGGCATAACCATCCTGGGCGTGGACATCCCAGCGGTAGAGTGGGTTGCCCCATAATTGCCCGGTGGGTGCGAAATAGTCCGGCGGCACACCAGCTACCACGGAGGGCATCCCAGTTTCATCCAGGAAGAACAATTCAGGGTGGGTCCACACGTCGGAACTATCGTGAGCAACGAAGATGGGGATATCACCGATAACTTGAATATTCTTGGCGTGGGCATGCTGGCGTAAGCTTTCCCATTGGCGGTAAAAAATGAATTGACGGTAGAGTTGGCGCTGGATTGCTACCTCCAGTGCCTTAGCTGCTTCAGCCAAGGCACCTGCCTCCCGCTGGCGTAACGGTGC
Source organism: Anaerolineales bacterium (assembly GCA_003105035.1). NCBI lineage: Bacteria > Bacillati > Chloroflexota > Anaerolineae > Anaerolineales > Anaerolineales bacterium. The sequence goes on from PQAL01000018.1 coordinate 31,901, forward strand.
CTCCCAGGTGGGCCAGGGCGCGCCTCCATGGGCTTCCTTAATCGCCATGAAGAGGGCGTAGTCTTCCAGCCACAGTGCTTGCCTGGCTCGGAATTCTTCCATATCAGCTTTCAGTTGCAACGAGTGTGAATTTTGGAAGCGGATAAACGAGCGGTCAAGGACGCCAGCCTTCCAGGGGATGACTTGGCCGAAGTCCACCCGGCTCACTGGAAATGATGGGTGGTCACATAAGTCATCCGGGTGAAGCAGGTCATCCTGCATCAGGCTATCCGGGCTGATCAGGAGCGGATTGCCTGCAAATGATGAAAAACATTGATAGGGCGAATCAGCGTAGCCGGTAGGTCCGATGGGGAGCACCTGCCAAAGACCACAACCGGATCCGGCCAGAAAGTCGATCCATCGATGGGCGCGCGGTCCGATATCACCGATGCCATAAGGACCAGGCAGGCTGGTGGGGTGTAATAAGATGCCGGATGAGCGCTTAAACTTCATGAGCTAACCTCTTGGTAAGAATGTAGTCGTCACCGCGGACGACTGAAGCAGGATAATCGCTTTCGATGACATCCGTGCCGATAACGGCCCCTGCTTCGACGGTGAAACCTCTGGGAACATCGCTGTTTTTGCCGATCATGGTGAGGACTGGCTCTGCTCCATCAACCATGCCTCCCACCCTGGCGTGCGATCTGATGTGGACACGCTTATCAATAATGGCGCGCTCAATAACGGCATCTGATTCGACCACGGTATCCGTCAGCAGGATCGACTCCCGGATCACTGCCCCTGGACGCACCAGCACACCCGGTGAGAGGACACTGCGGATGACCTTGGCTGTGGGGTCGATCTCGCATCCATCGCATATCAAGCTGTTTTCGATGGTAGCCCCACGCGCAATCCAAACCGGTGGGCGTTCTTCGGTACGGGTATGGATGACCCACGAACGATCATTCAGGTCAAATGGGGGTTTATCTTCCAGGTGATCCATGTGAGCTTTCCAGTATGAGGCAGCAGTCCCCACATCCATCCAGTACCCGTTATATGGATAGGCGAAAACCCTGGCACCGTCGGCAACCATCTTGGGCAGGATGTCTTTTCCGAAATCATGGGAAGAGCTAGGCAGATTATGATCATCCAGTAAATACTGGTTTAAAATTTCGGTTTTAAATAGGTAGACACCCATGTTGGCAAGGTTGGAAGGCGGCTCGGCGGGTTTCTCCACGAAGGAGGTTACCCGGCTTTGTCCATCCACTCCAACAATACCCATTCGAGAAGCCTCTTTGATCGGCACCGTGATGGTCGCTAGGGTCAGATCGGCCTGGTTGGCGATATGGGCGTCCTCCATCAAGGCATAATTCATTTCATAAACATGATCACCGGAGAGAATCAACACAAAATCCGGGTCGGAGTTCTTGATAAAGCGGAAATTCTGCTGGACAGCATCGGCGGTCCCCAGGAACCAATCGGAAGCCCCACGTGCTTTGTAGGGAGTGTAAATACGCACACCACCTGTAAAGTCACGGTTCAGATCCCACGGGCCACCCGCACCGATGTGCTCGATGAGGGAGTGGGGCCGGTATTGGGCGATGATCATTACGTCGAATATCCCTGAGTTAACACAGTTTGAGAGGGTAAAATCGATAATGCGGTATTTCCCCGCGAACGGAACAGCCGGTTTGGTCCGTTTCGCGGTTAGTGTTCCAAGCCTGGAACCTTCTCCACCAGCAAGGATGACCGCCCGAGTTTTCATAATTACCTCCTGATAAGCCTCAAATCATTATACATAGATTTCTCACCCGACCAATAATTTATATTTCGTAATATACTCTCTTGCGGAATGATTCCATGAAAAGTCCTGCTGCATCCCATTTATCTGTATTTGGCGCCACTCTTCCGGATATCTTGAAAACCTGGTCAAAGCCCGTTGGATAGTCTTTACCAGTGCCTTCGCATCTGCTTTTTCGAATAAGAAACCAGTAGGTTCATCGGAATGGCTGGGGTCATGAATGCTATCACGTAAGCCACCCGTGGCATGGGCGATGGGTACGCAGCCGTAGCGCATGGCGATCATTTGTGAAAGGCCACATGGCTCGTATCGCGATGGCATGAGCAAGGCGTCGGCACCTGCATATATTCGCCGGCTGAGCTGTTCATCGAATTTTATCCTGGCACGAGCCTGATCAGGGTAATCCTGCTCTAACTGGTGCGCCGCCTCTTCCAGTACAGGGTTGCCTGTGCCCAGGAAAACTACCTGGAATGGTATGGAAGCTTTGCGGGTTTCATGAAGCAGAAACCGTACGGCATCAACAGCCAGGTCAACACCTTTTTGTGGGTCCATGCGGGTGACCATAGCCAGGATGGGAACCTGCTCATCAATGATAAGATTGAGTTCTGCCTGCAAGGCTGATTTATTGTATTTCCGATCGGAAATGGTATTGATGTTGAATCTGCTGGTCAAAGCCTGGTCTGTTGATGGATCCCAGGTGATGGTATCGAGGCCATTGAGGATGCCGGAAATTTTTCCCTGGTGGGCAGTTAAAAAGCCATCCAGCCCTGAACCATATTCCTCGGTCAGTATCTCCCGGGCATAACCAGGTGAGACTGCTACAATGGAATCGGCAGCCAGTAGTCCCAGCGGTAAAGCCATCTGCTGTGCCCAAGATGGCAGGTCTGAATCTTCAGCAGAAGGCAGACCGAAGGCCTCCAACCCTGTGGCAGTCATCGAACCCAGATAAGGTAAGTTATGCACGGTGAGAAGGGATGTTGTGTGGCTGAAGAATTTATCCACCGGACGACGCAACGCCAGAGAATACACCGCGGCAGCAGTATGCCAGTCATTGGCGTGCAGGATATCTGGCTTCCAGTTAAGTTCCTGTGCCAGCTGCAGGGCAGCCAGGGAGAAAAAAACGTATTTATAACCATCAGCTTCTAAATCTAAGGAATATACCCCGGTTTCCTGGTCAATCGGCGCTCCGCTGATCAGGTACACAGGTAGCCCGTTCAAATCGAGCAGGTATGCCTTAACAGGTATCTCCTTATCTTTGGAGTGGATGGTGAATTGAGCCACCAGCTGGGGTGCAGGGTATTTCTGGCGGATCGCAGGGTGAAATGGGATGACCAATCTGACATCCAGTACCACCTGGCCGGCTTCGTTGTAGCGATGAATTGCCAGAAGAGCTCTCGGTAGCGAGCCAGCCACATCTCCCAGGCCACCGATCTTAATCAGGGGGTCAGCTTCGGAAGCCAGGAAAAGCACGTTCATTCGTGATGGTTCAGCCATGGTGCCACCTCGCGTATGGTTATTTTACACGATTTACCCGGGTTGAATTCAAGATACAGCCTGGATCTTAAGATTAGAGAGTTTGCTTTCCCCTTGCCAAAATATGAGATTTGGGTTAAAACTCAAAGCATGATTCTTCGGTTCATTGCAGCCAGCCAGGGGGAATGCTAGGAATCGTGTCAGTTAAGGCTATCTCAATCCATGGACATTTCTACCAGCCCTCACGGGAAGATCCGATTTCGGGGTTAATCCCCTCAGAACATGGCGCTTCGCCCTACCATAACTGGAACGAGCGAATCCACGCTGAATGCTACCTCCCCAATGCGCAATTAGGGAATTTCGAGAAGATTAGTTTCAATATCGGCCCTACTTTATTTTCCTGGATGAACAACTATGATCCTGCCGCCACCCGACTGATTGTAGCCCAAGACCGGGTAAACTTGCAACGGCATGGCGTGGGGAACGCCATCGCCCAATCTTACAATCACACGATCTTGCCTTTGGCTACCTATGAAGACAAGGTTACCCAGGTGGAGTGGGGGATCGCCGATTTTGAATACCACTTTGGTCGCAGACCAGCAGGCTTGTGGTTGCCAGAGACAGCCGTTGACATGGAAACTTTAAACATCCTGGCAGAGCATGGGATCGAATTCACCATCCTCGCGCCCTGGCAGGCAGAGGGTTACCCTCTGGATGTCACGGAACCATACCGAGTTGCTTTATCAGCAGGAAAAAGCATCTCGGTATTTTTTTATCACCAACAGCTAAGCTCTGGTATAAGCTTTAACCCCGGTCTGACCAGCAATGCGGATGAATTTGCTCGAAACTGCCTGGTACCGACTTTTATCTATGAAAAGGAACAGCGTGGGGAGCCTCAACTGCTTTTGATTGCTTCTGATGGCGAATTATATGGACACCACCAGCACTTTCGCGATCGTTTCCTAGCCCACCTGGTTAATGGTGCCAGTGCCAACGCCGGTCTGGAAAAGACTTACCCTGCATTATGGTTGAAACAGAACCCACCCAGGCATTGGATTAGCATACGCGAAAATACTTCCTGGTCTTGCCACCATGGTGTGGAGCGTTGGAACGGGGATTGTGGCTGCACCCCCAGTGACGGGCGCTGGAAAGGTTACCTCAGGCAGGCTTTCAACAGCCTGGCACACCAGCTCGATCGTGTCTATGTGGATGTGTTAACCGGGTATAAGATCGAAGCATGGAAAATCAGGAATGCTTATATCCACGTAATGCTGAAACAGCTGTCATGTGATGAGTTGATTTATCAATACGCCGGTCGTAGGCTAGCAGCAGAGCAGCTTACCCAGATCCGCTTGCTGCTGGAAGCGCAACGCGAACGCCAGCGCATCTATACCTCGTGTGGCTGGTTCTTCGATGATTTCAGCCGCCTCGAGCCCCGTAACAGTGTTGCTTATGCTGCCCAGGCTGTCAGGCTGACCTATCTCGCCACCGGGGTAAATTTAACAGATCAATTCAAAGCCGACCTGCATTATGTATCGAGCCAAAGGACAGGGCTCAGGGGCGATAAAGTCTTACAGCGCGAGATGCAAAAAACCATCCCGGTTAGCTTATTTCACTAATTCCAGCAGCTTCTCCAGTTTGAACCCGGATGTCTGAGCACTTGCCAGCAGGCTGGTGATCTGCTCATGTATAGCCAGGATCAGCTTGCCAATATCGCCCGTTAAAGCACCTGCCACGGATATTTCGACGGTGGCTATAACAAACAACCACCACATCAAATCTTCAAAGGCTTCCTTATTGAACCACAAGACATCCTGGTAACGGTTCACCCCCAGGAAACCCAGGGCATCGCTGTCTGAGAGAAGTGCAGTTAATAGCTGGTACGCCGGTGAGCCAGGAGCTTTTTGCTTCACTACACCTACCTTCTGCCACCATGCATGGTGAGTAGTTACCAGCTTGAGCAAGGTTACAGCGCGCCAGTTGGAACGCTCATCCAAACCAAGGTCAGTGAGTGTGCTGACCAGGATTTTGTTCAGCATCCACTCATCGATCCAGCTGCGGCTGACCTCCTCATAACCTTCTTCAGAGATACATTTACCAAGGTATGAGGTATACAACCAGCCAAGCAGTACACTCCAGGCATAGGCATCGCCATTTTTCCATGGGGATGTGCGAATGTTACCCGCATGCAGGTATTTGATGACGGGTTGGAATTTTCGGGCATTAAGCGCTGGGTGTTTTTCCTGGTAGATAGGCAGATCGAGGATCGCTTGCAGGTATGCCTGGAGGGCAGCTGTAATCGAGCCTATGTCACCGGATGCATGGGTGATACGGCTGACTTCTTCCAGCAAGCGGGTGGTTTTGGTATGGGCTTCCTGGAGCAGTTGTGCCTGTGCGGCAGCAGGCTTGTCACCAGCCACCTGCCCGGCAGGAAGGAGTGCCCGATTGGTAATTACCCAGCGGAAGAAGCCCGCATTGACTAGCTCACGGTAGGCGGTGTGAATTGGCTGTAGGAAGAGCTCCTTCATAGCATCATCCATGCTGGGCACCCCACGGCCGTTCAGGTAGGCTGCCAGGTTGCCGTATTGGTGCCATTCATTATCAACCACTTCCCTGAAACCAATGAATACCTGGCATTTATATGCTTCCAGCTCGATGAACAATCCCTTCTCGTGCAATTCCCTAGCGTTGCGGATGTATTCGTGATTATTGATCGGGTCACGGAAAATGCAGTAGATGTTGGCATCGTCTGCCACGCCCAGTCCTTCTCCCAACCGTTTTTGAAGGAGCATGTGATCGCCACCATCAGTTTTGACCGAATAGGCAGCCGAGATGCGGATCCATCCCCGGGCTGTGGCAAATTTGTTATGGTACACCACCAGGGCGCGTTCATCCCCTGCCCGGTTGGAATAGGCAAACACGTCTTCGTTCACGTAACCTTCTGGAGAGTAAAAATCGTACAGCAGAAAGTCTTGCACCTGGGAGAACAAATAACGTTTCTTGAGCAGGGAGAAGATCTGCCGGCGGTGCCGGTCGACCAGGTATTCGTTCGGTTTCTCGTCCCAATAAGCGCGCCGGTATTCCATGCCATATTTCTCGGTATAACCTTCGACCTGCCCATGCCCAAACATGGGTAATCCAGGCAATGTGACCATCATGGTGCAGATGCCGAAATACTTGTCTTCTTTTCCAAACTGGTCCACGGCGGTGCGCTCGTCCGGGTTGTTCATGAAGTTAACGTAGCGCTTCAAGATCTCGGGATCGAACTCGAGAGTATTTTTCATCACCAGGCGGTACTCGGCGTTCTTTTCATCGCGTAGCATGTTCATGAAAGCGCTGTTGTACACCCGGTGCATGCCCAAGGTACGCACAAAATAGCCTTCCATCAGCCAGAAGGCTTCAGCCAGCAACAGGGTATCGGGCACTTCCTGGGCTACCCGGTCGACCACTTCGCGCCAGAACTCAATCGGCATGGCTGCGTCAAATTGCTCCTTGGTAAGACTATGCTCAGCCCGGGATGGGATCGCTCCACCCGTGCCTGGTTCCGGGAACCACAAGCGCTGGTAGTGCTTCTTGGCCAGGGTCATGGCTGCATCGAAGCGGATGACCGGGAATTTCCGCGCCACGTGCAGGATCGTCTGGATCACAGCTTCGCGCACCTGGGGATTGAGATAGTCCAGCTGAGCCGTGTCATTCCAGGGCATGGAAGTGCCGTCATTGCCATGATAAATGTATTTCTCCTGGCCAGACCAAAAATCGACGCGCTTAAATACCACCGCAGCATCGGTGTTATTGAAATAATGATCTTCCACGTAAATCCCCACGCGCTGGTCCCAAGACAGATTAGATCCATTAAAAGAATAGGAAGGGAACGGGCTGTAATCCTGCGAAATGAACCAATCGGGGTGTTCGATCACCCAGCGCGAGTCAATCCCCATGTGGTTGGGGACCATATCGGAGGCCAGGCGGATGCCCCTTCGCCAGGCGCGCTGGTGCAGGTTCTGGTAGGCTTCATCACCTCCCAGGTCAGCTGCGAGCTGGTAATCGTACAGCGAATAGGCCGATGCTACAGCCTCTGGATTGCCGCGCAGCTGCTTGATGCGTTTGGAGGCGGCACTACGCTCCCACAAACCGATCAGCCATAACCCGGTAAACCCAAAATTGGCAAGCTTGTCCAGTTCTTCGTCAGGGATTTGGGCCAGGGTTTGGATCGGCCGCTGGTATGCTTTGGACAGCTGGTCAAGCCAGACGTAAGCGTTCTTGGCAATCAACACCAGGCTGGGCATCCAGTCCTTATCAGTGCTGTAGCGTTCTGGTTCAATCTCCATGCCTGTAAATTCAACCACGCGAGCTGGGCCAGGTCCCAAGAAGGCAGCTTTCTCTTCCTCTTTGATCAAGTCCAGGCTTCCTAAAAGCCGGAACAGGAATTTCCCCAACATGGCACCCCAATGCTGGCGGATATATTCCAGCTGGGCAGTAAGTGAATGGGGAGCCTGGATGGCTGGGGCGCGCAGCATATCTATCAGGTTTTGGTTATCTGGTCCAAATGGCGGTTGAGTCTCGAAGAACGCATGCATCAATGGGATCAGCTTCTCATAGGCTGTGTCCTTCGCCAGCTGGCTGTCATTGAACAGCTCGCGGAATGGAGAAAATGCCGGGTTGGCATTGGCCAACCATAACAGCAATAGCTCTTCCAGGGCTATCTGCCGGTTTGAGATACCGTTGGTCGCGCCCTCCAGATAGGCCTGGGCACTGATCGCAGTGCGATAGACTTCCACGGTGGGAAATTCCTGAACGAAGTGCACCAGAATCTGGTCGACTTCCTCTTTACCCAGCATCCCACCCACCCAATCCAGGGCTTCCTGCATCACCTGAGGGTTCACCTGCTGGCGGAATAACTGGACAACCATGTGCAGGATTTCATCGATCAACCCCATGGCATTGATTTGCCCAGCACGCACCACCTTCTCAGGAAAGTTTAGCAGGTCTTTCTTTTGATTCATTTTAAGGGAAAACAGCCGAGCGGCGTGGAAATCGGCAAAGATTACATTATTCGCCTGGCCGAAAATCAGCTGGTCGAACTGGTAATAATCGCGCGACTGGCGTGAGATGTGGAACTCAAACGAAGGTGTGAAGTAGGTTGGCATGGGTCTCCTGATGATCCCTATCCTATCTTAAGGTCTCTCGTAACTCTCTCAATAATTACCGCACTTAACGATCTCACCCGATATTCAACAACGCCCGATTGATAGATCCATGTCTTTAAATCTATTCCTCCCAATGGAGTGATCAACCAGTGCTGGGTCAGTAGTTTTTAATGACCATCTAATTGTAATACGATATAACTAAACCTTGGTATGATAGAGAAGTATCTGGAGATGATATGCCATTCACGACCACCATATCAGTAACGGAGCTGGCCCAGCATTTAGGTGACCCTGATTGGGCCATTGTAGATAGTCGTTTCAAGCTGGCCAATCCCACTCAGGGACAGCTGGATTATGAGCATTCACATATTACTGGTGCAGTCTATGCCAACCTTGACGAGGACCTGTCAGGACCTATAATCAAAGGTAAGACCGGGCGGCATCCGCTACCAAGCATTGAAGATGTCAGCCGGGTTTTTTCGCGGCTGGGGATCGACCAAGGCGTGCAGGTAGTGGCATATGATGACCAAGGAGGCGCACTGTCAGCCGGAAGAGTGTGGTGGTTGTTACGCTGGCTCGGGCATGATTCGGTGGCAGTGCTGGATGGTGGCTGGCAGGCGTGGTTAGATCAAAAGCTGCCGGCATGCAGCGGGGTTGAGCGACGAGAGTACCGGCATTTTATCCCCCATCCTCACCCAGAGATGATTGTCTCCGCTGAAGCGGTTGAGAAGTTACACAATGATCCTGCTTACCAACTGTTGGATGCCCGTTCAGCAGACCGCTTCAAGGGAGAGAACGAGACCATCGACCCAGTTGCAGGGCATATCCCGGGGGCTATCTCAGCCCCATATGCAAGCAATCTCAACCCGGATGGGACGTTCCAGTCAGAGGCAAGCCTGGCTGTCAGGTATAAGGGATTGGTTGGCGATACGCCCGCCGATCACGTGGTGTGTTACTGCGGTTCGGGAGTCACCGCGGTGCATGACATCCTGGCGATGATTAAGGCGGGGTTAGGTGAAGCCCGCTTGTTTGCCGGCTCCTATAGTGAATGGATAACAGACCCAAAGCGACCAGTGGAAAAATAAAAACTCCCCGGTATACAGCCGGGGAGCAGGTTATTTAAGGTTCCTGGAAACGGGAATCGTCCAACTCCCTTTTAAGCTTTTCTCCCTCTGTTTCTGTTGATATCTCAGGGTTGGAGCCAGCCTGGGATAGCTCGGCTGCTTCGGCAGCGCGTAACTCGGCGATCGAACGTGGACGCACCATGGACCATTTTCCACAGTAAGGGCATCGGTCAATTTTGCTCGCGCCCAGGTTGATCCACCACAGGCGCAAGCGGAAGGGTCGTCCACATTTCGGGCAGACGCCTCCGCCGCCAATTCCATACTTGCGGGGCTCACCCAGAGGTGTGGATGCCAGCTTGCCTTTGCTTAAGGCCAAAGGCAAGAAAACGGCCAGCAAAGCAATCGCCACGATTACCAGGATGAGCGGGACAATGAATTTTACCAATGCCTCACCGACATTCTTGGCAGGCACAAAGTTCACTACGATTTGATTTGAATTAATCGTAGATCCATCGGATGTATATCCAGTCGCCCTGATCGTATGCTCACCTAGTGGGTAAGAATCAGTATTGAACTGCAGGCTGAAGGGTGGCGTGTCGTCTTTACCCATCGAGGTTGTATCTATATAGAACTCGACTGATACTACATTGGCAGGTGGGTCCTTTATTTTTGCAGTAAATAACCCCTGGATGTCATTCCCAAAACCACCATAGCCCCAATCCCTGTTCAACCCCAACTGTAACTGCTCTGTGGTTTGGGCTTGAGCAAGGCTGGCGGTGCTCAATACAAGCACGCTCAAGATTAGCAGACGAATTAATAACTTTTTCATCAATTCAATCCTTCTCCAGTGTCGAAGATCGTTCACTTCCAGCGGGTAAGGATGGTCTCGCGCTGGAAGAGGCGCACGGCCAGATAAACCATCAGGATATCTACCAGAAATAATATGACACACATCACCAAGATCAAGGCGCTGTTGAGCACAAACAGGCCAGCGATCTGTCCGAAGAATATGGCCAGTAATGGCAGAATGACCACAGCGGATAATTGCTCGGCAACGCGGGGATCATTGACCCGTGAGGAAACCATGATGCTGAAATTTACCGAGAGCACAGCCATCAATGGCCCAGCAACCAGGACAGCAATCAGCCACATTGGGTCAAGCATGGCAGCCGCCAATGCGCCTCCCCCGGTGATGATCAATGAACCCACGGCAAAGATGGCGAAGCCGACCCAGGTGGCGATGACTGCTGGGATAACGGAGGCCAGGTTCTTCCCAGCCAGTAGTTCTCCGGTTGTGATGGGGGTGGCTAGCAGGGGTTCCAAACTACGGGTGGTTTTTTCTCCCACAATAGAGTAAGCGGCGATATTGACCGGGACGAAAAGCGGGATCATCATGAACATGATCATGAACTCGCTGACAATATAATATTGCATACATTGTCCAGTGGTCATGCCCTCTTTGCATAGCTTGGCGAATTGGGCAGGAAGGTCAGCTCCGGCAGCATTACTCGCTGCTCCACCCATGGAATATAGGATGATCAACGGTAATACACTCAGGAAGAGTGGTAAAAAGATCACTGAAAACAACACCATGCGTTTTTTAAATACTTCAGCCCATTCTTTGCGGATGATAATTTTTATCTTGTTCATAGGATTCTTCCGAAAAATCAGGTAAGGTTAGAAAGATCAGGCGTTCTTCACCAGCTGCAGGTAAACATCTTCAAGAGAGTGACGCAGCTCGCCGACGAATTGGATATTTACTCCGGCACCAACCAGCACCCGGATGATCTCCGGGTTGTGTGTCTCTGGATCGTCCAGGCTAACGAGCAGCTTGTTCTCGACCACCTTAGCTTCGTGCACGTAGGGTAAGGCTTTAACTAACGCAGCTATGCTTTCATTACTTTGCAGAAGGTGGAACACCACCCGTCGTCCAAATAACTGCGAGCGCAGGTTCGCGGGGGTATCCACCACAAGCAGGTGTGTCTTGAACACACCCACCCGGTCGCATAACCGGTCGGCTTCATCCAGGTTATGCGTACACAGGAAGATCGTGCGGCCTTCCTTGCGTAGATCAGAAATGAAATCATGCACCAGGCGCGATGCTTCAGGATCAAGCGCAGCCGTGGGCTCATCCAGGAACAGGATGCGTGGTTCATGCAGAAGTGCCCGAGCGATAGCCAGTTTTTGCTTCATCCCTTTTGAGAAAGTGCCGGCTTCATCGCTGCGGCGCTCCCACAACCCAAGCATACGCAAATATTTTTCCACCTGGCCTTTGGGGTCTTTAACTTCGTAAAGGCTGGCATAGATCTCCAGGTTAAACTCGGCGCTCAGGTTGTCATACATACCAGGGGTTTCGGTCAGGATACCAACGGATCGGCGAATTTCGGTGTCCTGTTGCCCAACCCGGTAGCCATTAACCACTGCACTCCCGGAGGTTGGACCGATGAGGCTGGTCAGCATCCTGACGGTGGTGGTTTTCCCTGCTCCATTCGGGCCGAGAAAACCAAACACTTCCCCTTCATCTACATGCAGGGTCAGGTTGTCGACAGCGACGGTCGTGTTGAAATTTTTTGTTAGGTTCTCAGTATTGATCATAGGGTATCGCTTTTTGGGTGATTTATCTGATTGCGTTAAAAATAGATTTTAGCTTATTGATAACGGGTGTTCTCCAGATTATCTGAGGTTTCTTCGACTGGGGTTGTGGTGATGGGAGCAGGTTCAACCGCAATAGGTGTGGGAAATACGCTGGGAGGTTCAGGTTCAGGTCGGCGTAAAACAAATATGATGGCTATATCCAGGATTGCCAGCACGCCCAAAACAGCCTCTGTGGCGTACACCCCCCATTGGTTGGCAATGATCACGGCAGATGCATCCATCACCATGTGTAAAAAGATGGCCAAGACCAACCAACCAGGCTGCTGTTGTCCAGGCCGGCGAGTAAAGACCTGCAAAACGATCACCGATGCCGCGATGTGAAATGGAATGGTGAAAGCCCGTTCTACAACACCAAGCAGGGTTGCATACCAGGGGGCACTCCAATAAGCCTGCACCGCCTGAGTAGTTGTGGCAAGCTGCTCTGGGGTTAAGTTCAGGCTGGTAAGATCGACATTCCGGTAAGCCAGCATATTGACGTATCCCAGGATGACCAGGCTACCCAGGATGATCGCTTCGATGCCCCCATGCCCGGCACCTGCCAGAACAGCTACCCGCCAGGTGCGCTGATCTTTGAGCCACCAGCAGAACATACCATAACGAGCGCATTCCTCAAACACACCTGCGCTTAAGCCAAGCAGGAGGGCAATGATCACTATTCCAGACAGACCTTGAATGGAAGATTGGATATTCTCCAGGAAAGGATTTAAAACATATTTATTGAAGGGTAAATGGAATACTTGTGAAATTACAAACGTCACCCCGCCAATCCACCAAATCTTCCAGGGTAGTTTAAACTTCTTTATCAGATACATGCCCAACAAAATGGGTATACCGATCATCAGTATCCCGTTGAGCAGGTAAGTAATCGTTAGGACATTCACGGCGAGATTATTATACAACGAACTATCCTTCTGACGTCTGCAGCCGTGAATAATGTGGATTAATGAGCTATTCACTCAAAGCAAGCATGAAGTTGATGGATAAGTTGGTATAATTTTTAATGTTCTTATAGATGCCAGGTTAGGGCATGTGTAACAACGATATTCCATGTGGGAGGGTTTGTTTAATGGATAAGCAAGAATACCTGGAATTATTTCACCAGATGATTTTAATCCGCCATGTAGAAGAGCAAGCTTCTGTGTTATATCAACAGGGCAAGATTGGCGGTTTTTTGCACCTGTACATCGGGCAGGAGGCGGTCAGCACAGGATTAATTTCTGCCCGTAAACCCCAAGACCGGGTGATCACAGCTTACCGAGATCACGGTGTGGCGATCAATTGTGGCATTCCCCCGCAGGTGGTATTGGCTGAGCTGCTGGGTAAAGCCACTGGGTGCTCGGAGGGTCGAGGTGGGTCGATGCACATGGCGGATGTGGGTAAGAATTTTTGGGGTGGGCATGCTATCGTGGGAGCTCACCTGCCGATAGCCACCGGCCTGGCCCTGGGAGACCGTTATAAGGGAAGCGATGCGGTGACCATCTGCATGTTTGGAGATGGTGCCACCAACATCGGATATTTCCACGAAGCGCTAAACCTCTCAAAAGTTTGGAACCTGTCTGTGCTATGGGTGTGTGAGAACAACCTGTATGGGATGGGCACTGCTGTCGACCGTGCTTCAGCAGTTTCAGAGATCAGCCAGAAGGCCGAGGGGTATGCGATACCCAACAGCCGGGTGGATGGTATGGATCTAATCAAGGTTCGTGAAGCAGCCGAAGAAACCATCGAGCGGGTTAGAGGGAATAAAACACCTTATTTCCTCGAAATTGAGACCTACCGCTTCCGAGGGCACTCGATGGGTGACCCTGAACGCTACCGGACATCGGAAGAAGTGAAATGCTGGCAAGATGAAGAAGACCCTATTGGGATTTACCACAAATACCTGGTGGCTAACAAGATTGCCAGTGCTGAAGAATTGGACCAGCTAGGACATGCCGGTGAACAGGAAATAAATGAGGCAGTAGCGTATGCAGAGAGCAGCCCTGAACCCCAGCCTGAAGACCTGTATAAAAACATCTACGTGGAATCGGAATAGGACAAAAATACTATGCCTAGAATAACCATGCGTGAAGCTATTTCACAAGCCCTGTGGGAAGAAATGGAACGCGATCAGGATGTTTTTATCCTGGGTGAGGAAGTAGGTGTTTGGGGTGGAAGTTATGCGGTGACGAAAGGTTTTTTTGATCACTTCGGTGCTGAACGGGTAAAAGACACACCTATCTCAGAGGCAGCTATTGTGGGTGCTGCCATCGGCGCAGCCTTAACTGGCTTGCGCCCGGTCGCCGAAATCATGACCATCAATTTCGCCTTTTCCGCCTTTGACCACATCGTAAACCAGGCAGCCAAGCTGCATTACATGTTTGCTGGGCAGATGAGGGTTCCTTTGGTGATTCGCACCGTCAGTGGTGGGGGTCGGCAGCTGGCCGCCACCCATTCGCAAACACCCGATGTGATCTTTGCCCACTTTCCTGGGTTGAAGGTGGTTGCCCCGGGTACCCCTGAGGATGCCAAGGGCTTATTGAAATCTGCTATTCGTACGGATGATCCTGTGTTGTTCATCGAGTCGGCGACTTTGTATCAGACGAGAGGAGAAGTACCAGAAGGTGAACTGCTTATCCCCATCGGGAAGTCCAAGATTCAACGAGCAGGGAAAGATGTGACCATCATCACTTATAGCAAGATGCTGGATGTCTCTCTTAAGGCGGCTGATCAGCTTGCCCAGGATGGCATTGAAGCTGAAGTTGTTGACTTAAGGACTTTACGACCGTTGGATATGGGACCAGTGCTGGATTCCTTCAAGAAAACCAACCGGGCGGTAATTGTTGAAGAAGGCTGGCGATCGTACGGGGTTGGAGCCGAGGTAGCTACCAGGATTTACGAGGAGGCTTTCGATTTCATCGATGCTCCCATCCAGCGCGTTGCACAAAAGGAAGTGCCGTTGCCATATAACCACAACCTGGAGCAGCTGGCGCTCCCGCAACTTGAAGACGTGATTAAGGCAGTCAGGGAGGTGCTCTAATGGCTCAGATCATTGGGATGCCCAAGCTCGGATTTGACATGGCGGAAGGCACACTTGTACGCTGGGTGGTTAATGAGGGCGAACAGGTGACCAAGGGTGCCGTGCTGGCAGAAATTGAAACCGACAAGGCCACCGTGGAAGTTGAAGCGGAATATTCAGGGGTCCTGCTACGCCAGCTGGTGACGCAGGGCACGGTGGTACCCGTCAATGATCCAATTGCGGTGATTGGTGAAGCCGGTGAGACCGTGGACATCGATGCGCTGCTGGGAAAACAGCCAGCTGGCCAAATCCCGGCCGAGGAGAAAAAACCGGCCGAGGGACCAGCCGAAATAAAAGCTACGGCTCCCGTTGAACCACCTTCCATAGCTTCAGGCGCTGTACGGGCTTCACCCCTGGCGCGCTCGATGGCTGGCGAATTAGGGATAGATGTACGCCTGGTGAAAGGTACCGGGCCAGCTGGTCGCGTTACCAAAAAGGATATCGAAGCATATCAAGCCAGGCCGGCGGTATCAGAAGTATCGAAAGCTCCACCAGCAATGCGCATCCCCACGCTTGCTCCGGCACCAGCTTTTATTCGTGAGACGAGGACGGTCCCTCTGCCTAAGCTACGGGCAGCCATTGGGCGCAGGATGACTGAATCGATGCAGCAGGCGCCGCATTTTTATGTTACCCACGAATATGATGTAGCTGCCCTGCTTGAACGCCGCAAGGAGATTAACGCCCTGCTTCCCGAGGATGACAAGCTCTCGGTTAATGATTTTATCGTCAGGGCTGCGGCACTCTCGCTGTTGGAGTTCCCAAACCTGAACGCTTCGCTGGACCTGAAGAACAACGCCCAGGTCTACCATGGGGAGATCAATGTTGGTGTGGCGGTGGCCATGGAGAACGGCCTGCTCACCGTGGTCAACCGCAATACCGACCAAAAAACCGTCCATCAAATATCATCGGAGCTCAAGGCAATGGTGGGTCGGGCACGGGAAGGCAAGGTACGCTCAGAAGATATCGAAGGTTCCACATTCACTGTCAGCAATATGGGGATGTACGAAGTAGAACAGTTCACCGCCATCATCAATCCACCTGAAGCAGCCATCCTGGCAATCGGTTCAGCGAAACAGGTGCCCGTGGTGGTGAACGGTGAGATCAAGGTCGGTTCGCGCATGAAGATGACCTTGTCGATCGACCACCGCATCAGTGATGGGGTAGAAGGTGCCAGGTTCTTACAGGCATTGGCTAAATACATTGAAGAACCATTGAGGTTATTGATCTGAAATCATTTCTCCAGGGTTCAATACCTCAGATCGAAGGCGAGACTCATGAAATCGTTTACGTATGATCTCGGGTATTTACAAGCGGGATTGGAATCACTCGAGGCGTACATGCTTGTGGAGGAAGTGTTTTGGCCGATTAATGCCAGCCCGGCAGAGGGTGAGCCAGAGTATCCCCGCCTGACTTTGGGTAGTATGCTCCTGGCTGAGGCAAGGCTGAAGGCCTATATCCTGTCTCAAACCCAAGAAGCAGAGCGGCAGCGTGTGCTCGCTGAATTAGAACGCGTGCGTGGTAAATGGCGGGTCAATTGGGAGAAGAAAGCCAGGCATGGCATTCGCGTCAGGTTGCACATGTGGGCAGATTACCTCGAGGAATACCGCAGCAATCCCCAGGATAATGCCAGCCGGTATCGTTATGAAGTGCGTTTGAGGGCGATGCTCGAATTACTCCAGTCAGAAAGTGGGGAAAAACAACCGGTTGAAGGCGAATTATTGACTGGATTGGATCGCTATCTGAAGGGTGAGCTCGAATCCGGGGATTTCATCTGGGAGCCTGAGGTCAGGTCCAGCTTCCCCCGTGAGGCTTACTGGTACTTGTATGGAAAATTGCCACAGGGAGTCGTGGGATAGGAAAGCCATATAACTTTTACCTGAACAATGCGCATAGGCGATTTCACTCTTGTTTAGAGAGGTAGTGAAAAATCAAAATCAAGAATCATGATGTATGTAAGCCGTGGAATGTTGGGGGAATCAGCTGTAAAAAAATATCTTTAGTGGGTACTTGACTGAAGGCAAACAAGCAGGCTACGGATGATCCCTGAAGGCTCTTCCTGGGTGACTGCCACAACCGGTTGATCCAGTGCGGCTGTAACGCCTTCCTCTAGCTGCACTTCCTGGACATCTCCTGAAACATTCGATCCATCAGATTTCAGGTATGAGGCAGGTAGGAAGCCGATGGCGCCTACCTCACCTGACACGGCTTCGAGCATGGCGGTCGGGTCGGGTGCCAGCCTGGCCTCACTGGTCAGCAGCTGATCCTGCAGCACAACCTGGTCGAAAACCCTGCGTACAGGGTCTCCCTGCGGAAGGACCCAGACCTGGATGGTTTGGATTCTACCTTCCTGCCAAGATGTCATCAGGCCCGTGAAAATTGATCTGAGTTCCTCCGCGGATAACGCGGATACCTCATTCGCCTCGTTTACAATTACGACAATCTGATCCCTACCAACTTGTGATGCATACCTCCCCGCCGTCTGCTCACTGGTGGGATCCAGTATCAGCATGATTTCATCTTGCTGAATATTTTGATCCAGTTCATTGGTTGGAAGGACAAAAAGAGCGGCAAGCGGGTTTTTTGACGCACATTCTCCGAGCTGATCTACCCATGGCTGAAGGGTTGGGAGGTAGGTTACAGTGATCGCCAGGGGTGTGGGGGCAGGCGTAGCCACCTGGAGTGGGCTGCACGCTGAGAGTACTAGAATCAGGCAGAGTATAGCCAGGTGTTTCATGCTCACAAGCGAATTATATAGACAATCACGACGAGTAGTGAAACGCAAAACGAATAAATTGCGAATATGTGTAGGGATCGCTTGGCCAGGAAGCTTAACAACCAGTGGATCGCCAGGTAACCCACCACCGCGGCTGTGATGAACCCGGCCAGCAATGTGGGCAGCTGGCCTGAAAAGTTGGGTAGCTTAAGTAAATCGAGTACTGCCAACAGCCCCGCACCGAGAAACACCGGAACAGACATCAAAAATGAGAATCGGGCTGCGGCAGGCCGGTCCAAATTACGAACCATCCCACCTGTGATGGTGGAGCCGGAGCGTGAGATTCCCGGAAAAAGCGATATGATCTGAAATAATCCGATGATTAGCGCATCTAACCAGGTAGTGTTATCAAGTTGACGGTTGCGTTTACCCACCAGCTCAGCGGTCACCAGCAGGGCTGTGGTACCAAGCAGGAAAAGACCCGCAGCCAGCGGGCTGGCGAATGCCTTCTCAATCAGGTCTTTGAAAAATAACCCGGCAATCAAGGCGGGGACGGTAGCCAGGACTAAAAACCAGCCAAGGCGTGCCATTGGATCTGCGAAAGGTTTTCGCTGGATCAAACCGCTGATCACAAGCTTGATGATCTGGAACAGGTCCTTCCAGAAGTAGGCGATGACTGCCAGAAGCGTACCCAATTGAACCAGCACATCAAAAATGAACGCATCCTGGATGGTGATTTGCCAGTTAAATAGATAAGGCATGAGCACCAGGTGGGCAGAGCTTGAAATGGGTAGGAACTCGGTCAGGCCTTGGATGATGCCAAGTAGGATGGATTGAAAGATGGTCATGTGTTTCTATCCCAGTGTTCGAGAAAATTGATGGCAAATTGCTCAAACTCACCTTCCGAGATTGCCATGCGGATATCGGCCATTAAGGTAAGCAGGATATTCAGGTTGTGGATCGTCAGGAGCGTGGCTGCCAAAATTTCTTTTGACAGCACCAGGTGCCTGACATATGCACTGGAGAAATTCCGGCAGGTATAACAGGAACACTGCTCATCGATTGGGGATTTATCGGAGACGTATTTAGCGTTGGCCAGGTTGAGCCGGCCAGTGCGGGTGATAGCCGCATGGTGACGTGCCAGGCGGGTGGGCAAGACGCAGTCGAAAATGTCCACCCCGCGCTGCACACCTGTAACCAGATCTTCCGGAGAACCCACTCCCATCAGGTAACGGGGTTTGTCTTCTGGCAAGCAGCCGTCCACCAGCTCAAGGATGGAATTGGTTTCCTGCTTGGTTTCTCCAACTGACAACCCTCCGATGGCATAACCGGGCAGATCGAGGGTAGACATGAATTCAGCCGAACACTGGCGCAGCTCGGGATATACACCTCCCTGGATGATCCCAAATAATGCCTGGTCTTGGCGGGTTTTTACCTTTATACAACGCTCAGCCCAGGCATGCGTGCGTTCCATGGCAATTCTATTTGTCTCCACATCATAAGGAGGGCCACATTCATCGAACGCCATGATGATATCTGCCCCGAGATTTTCTTGGATGGCGATGGATTTTTCAGGCGTGATGCGGTGCATAGAACCATCAATGTGACTTTTGAATGTCACCCCATGTGCGTCGATCTTGCGACTTTCAGCCAGGGAGAACACCTGGAAACCGCCAGAATCGGTGAGAATCGGACGATCCCAGTGCATAAAGGAGTGCAAACCGCCCAACTCCGCAATAAGCTCATCACCCGGTCGTAGATACAGGTGATAGGTATTGGCTAATACCAGGTTGGCGTTGAGCTCTTCCAGCTGGGCTGGAGTGACGGCTTTGACGGTTGCCTGGGTTCCGACCGGTGCAAACAAGGGTGTCTCAAGGGCACCATGTGGCGTTTGAAATAAGCCCCTGCGGGCGCGGCCGCAGCGTGCCATTATATCGAAATGAAAGCCAGTACTCATGGTGAAGCCTGATTATAACCCATCCGTATGCCCCGCCGGCTAGTGTTATAATTTTCACATCGGCTAAATCATATACATTTATTAACCTGTAGACATCAAATCGCTGGTGCCTTTCCGGCGGCTTACGATGCTATCTTGCGGGCGGGGTTTACAGGAACAAACAAGGAGAGAAAAATATGCAAATCTATGATCTTCCAGGACCAAAGGCAAAAGCCATTATTGAACGTGATTCAGCTGTAATCTCACCTTCGTATGCACGCGCTTATCCATTTGTGATGGATCATGGGAAAGGGTCGGATGTATGGGATGTGGATGGCCATCATTTTCTAGATTTTGCGGCCGGTATCGCTGTGACTGCGACCGGGCATAGCCATCCCAAAGTGGTCCAGGCCATTAAGGACCAGTCGGAGAAGTTCCTTCATATCTCAGCAGATTTTTACCATGAAGCCTGGGTCAATCTCGGTGAACGCTTGGACCAGATAGCGCCTTTTCAGGAAGATGCCGTCTCGTTCATGACGAACTCCGGCACCGAGAGCGTGGAGGCAGCCATTAAGCTGGCACGTTATCATACTGGTGCTAGCCAGTTCATCGGATTTCTGGGGGCATTCCATGGACGGACCCTGGGATCATTAAGCTTCACCGCCAGCAAGCCTATATACCATGAAGGTTTTTACCCATTGATGAACGGGGTTGTACATGTACCCTATCCTGACCCGTACCGGCCGGTATTCAATCAACGCCCGGGCGAAGATTACGGCGAGACGGTGGTGAGGTATATTGAAGAGCAGGTATTGGGAAAATTACTGCCTGCAGAAGATGTCGCAGGGTTGCTGGTCGAATCGATCCAGGGTGAAGGTGGATATATCATCCCACCTGAGGGTTTCTACCCGGCGCTGCGTGACTTATGTGATCGCCATGACATCCTGCTCATTGTAGATGAGGTTCAATCAGGCATGGGGCGTACAGGCAAGTGGTGGGCAATTGAGCACTTCGGCATTGAGCCTGATATTGTGTGCGTGGGCAAAGGCATCGCTTCAGGCATCCCACTGGGGGCCATCATCGCTCGCAAGAGCATTGTCTCGTGGCCTCTGGGCTCGCACGGCAACACTTACGGTGGAAACCCAATAGCTTGTGCAGCTGCGCTGGCAACCTTGGACCTGATTCAGGATGAATATCTGCAGAATGCCCAGGAAGTGGGCGATTATACCCTGGATGCCTTGAATGAGATTGCTGTGCGCCACCCGAGTATTGGCCAGGTACGCGGTAAAGGCCTGATGATCGGAGTGGAATTTGTCAAGAACAAGCAGAGCAAGGAACCAGCCCATGACATGAGCGAGCGGATTGTCCAGCGCGCCTTTGAGCGTGGATTGCTGACATTGGGCTGTGGGAAGAGCACCATCCGCATCTCTCCATCGCTCAATATCACCAAGAGTGAGATGGATGATGGCCTGGAAATCTTCGAAGAATCGATATCCCTGGCAGAAAAGGAATTCCAAATCTCACATGTTGCCTGATTTTCGCGTCAGACAACGCGATTATTTATTAGAAATCAGCCGTGCCCTGACCCAGGAGCTTGACCTAGATAAGCTCCTGGGACGCATTCTATACATATCGGCCGAAATGCTGGCGGGTCAGGCCGGGTTGGTCGCCTTGCGGGCCGAGAAGGGTGGCTGGAAGGTGGCCACCAGCCTGGGGATCCCGTCAAGCCTGGCACGCTACCTTGAGCCAATGTTGGCTGAAATCCCCGATAACGAAGACCCGGCACGTTTCGAGCTCCCGGAAGTCAACCGCCTGCTGCAGAACCTTGCTCGAACAGTTGGCCTGGGATTGCTCACTGGGGTTGGTTTACCCCTAATCACGCGTGAAAAGGTGATCGGTGTGATTTTTGTCTTTAGGAATTATCCAGGCATATTCTCATCCAATGATCGTGCCTTATTGCAGAGCTTCGCTAACCAGGCAGCCATCGCGGTGGACAATGCCCAGCTTTACCAGCAAGTCAGCCAGGATAAGCAACGCATGGATGCCCTGCTCGACTCGGCTGCAGATGGCATCCTGATACTGTCTGCGGGTCATATCATTACCCGCTGTAACCCGGCGTTTGCCCGCATGTTGGAAGAACCCGTCAATCACATCATTGGTAAATTACATGATGAGGTCATCAGGCTGACTTGCCGCGAGGATATGCCAACTCTGGAGGAAGCGGAAACGGGTGGCTGGCCTCTAACCCCGAATGCCACGCTGTACGTTGAGGGAGACCTGCAGCGATCATCGGGAGTGCCATTGCCGGTGGGCATCACCTATGCGCCATTGATCTCTGGAAGCGGCAGCCTGTTGAACATTATCGCTACTGTGCGTGATATCACCCGTTTCAGGGAAGCAGAGGAGCTAAAAAGCACTTTCATCTCGGTGATTAGCCACGAGCTAAAAACTCCAGTAGCTCTCATCAAGGGCTATGTGGGAACCCTGCGCCGGGAAGATGCCAATTGGGACCGGGAGGTCATCAAGGACAGCCTGGCCGTGATCGAAGAAGAAGCTGACCGACTGACCGGATTGATCGAGAATCTGCTGGATGCATCCCGATTGCAAGCTGGGGGTTTGTCGATCAAAATGGCGGATATTGACCTAAAATTGATCGCTGACCGGATTGCCAAGCGCTTTCAAACCCAATCCGACATCCACGAGATTTCTGTGGATTTTCCAGAGAATTTTCCCATTGTGAATGGCGATGAGACCCGCCTCGAGCAGGTACTTTCTAACCTGGTGTCGAACGCGATAAAATATTCACCTGAAGGTGGGGAGATCAGTATCAGTGGACAAGTAAGACCCAATAACGTGATCCTGTGTGTTAGCGATCAGGGACCTGGGGTTGCCCCGGAAGATATCCCCCACATATTTGATCGTTTTTACCGCTCATCCATTGCAAAACGGACTACGAAAGGTGCCGGATTAGGTTTATACTTGGCACGCGCAGTGGTTGAAGCGCATGGGGGCCGGATCTGGGTTGACCCGCAACCTGGCAAAGGGGCGCGCATCTGTTTTTCAATACCGCGGGGTTAGATAAAGGATATTACGACCATCCGCGAAAATTCATACCCTTCGTCGTTGAGAGGGTATTTGTTATCAGGAGTTGTGCATGCCAAAGACGCGTATTAACTGTCCAAATTGCCGCCAGCCGATCATGGCAGACATCGACCAGTTGTTTGATGTCGGCCAGGACCCGACCGCCAAGCAGAAAATCCTCTCTGGGGCTTTCAACCAGGCAGCCTGCCCCAATTGTGGCTACCGGGGAATGATTGCCACACCAATTGTCTATCACGATCCGGACAAGGAGCTGTTGCTTACCTATTTTCCACCTGAGCTAAGCTTACCAATCAATGAGCAGGAACGGATCATCGGTCCCCTGATCACCCGCATCACCAATAGCCTACCCCAGGAAAAACGGAAAGCCTACCTGCTCCAGCCACAAGCGATGTTTACCTTACAAACCATGCTGGAGCGAATCCTGGCCGCAGATGGGATCACCAAGGATATGATCCAGGCGCAACAAGACCGCATGAATTTGTTGCAGCGTCTGCTCAATGCATCGGACGAAATGCTAAAGGAAATCACGAGCAAAGAAGACGCTTTATTCGACAATGATTTCTTTAACATTCTCAACCGGTTGATCGAAGCCTCCACGGTGAACGGCGACCAGGAATCAGCCAGGCGGCTGACTGAGCTACAGAAAAAGCTATTGGGCATGACAACTTTTGGTAAGCAGGTCCAGGAACAATCAAAGGACGTTGAAGCAGCGATCCAGATGTTGCAAGCGGCAGGGAAATCGCTGACGCGTGAGAAACTACTTGAAATGGTGGTCAATGCTCCCAACGAGACACAGCTGAGCGTGCTGGTCAGCCTGGCCAGAGCTGGCATGGATTACGAGTTTTTCAAGTTACTCAGTGAGAAGATCGACCGGGCACGCGGTGATGGGCGAGAACGATTGATCAAGCTGCGTGACCAGTTACTGGATATGACCCAGGCAATCGACAAACAGATGGGAGAACGCCTGGCCCAATCGCACAAGAATCTGGCAGCCATCCTGCAGTCCAAGGATATTAAAGAGACGATGGCTCAAAATCTGACCATTGTAGATGAGTTTTTCGTCCAGGCCTTCAATGAAGAAATGGAAGCTGCCCGCAAGGCCGGCGACCTCGAGAAGATCAGCAAGCTGAAACAGGTCGAAGAGGTGGTGGATAGCGCCAGTGCTCCTCCCCCCGAGGTGGAATTGATCCAGGAGTTGCTGGAAACGGCAGCATCCGAGCAGGACCTGTTCAATAGGCTTAATGAACATCGAAAAGAGATCACCCCCGAGTTTATGGAAATTCTATCCAGCCTGGTAGCCAGGACTGATTCGGGTGAAGATGAGGAGCTTAAAGCTCGTTTGAACCGGGTTTTTAGCGCCGCTCTCCGGCTAACCATGTCGGAGAAATTATGAGGGGCAACAAAATCGGGGCTGTTTGTCAGCCCCGATTTTTCTATGAAACAGGTGGGTTATCCAACCGAAGCCCGTGGCCGCGCACAGTGATAAGGAATTGATGTCTGTTGTCGATTGCTGCTAACCGGTCGCGCAGCCGGCGGACGAGGGCATCCAGGGCCTGCTCCGAGATTCCGACCGCATCTTCTTTTCCCCAGACTGCCTGGATCAATTCAACCCGGCTAACCACCCGACCTGGATTGTCGTATAGCACTTCCAGCAGCTGGTATTGTGATACAGAAAGGGGAGGCAGTAATTCAACGTCGCCAATCCACACCCGCCGCGCCCGTTTCTCAAGGCGGAGCCTGGTAGGTGCAGGAGCTGTTTCTGCCGGCTTTTGGCTTGAGAGCTCCAGAGGTATGGTGGAGTCAGAACTCATATAAACGAATTGCTGGGCGAGGGCGATCTGAATAACATCGCCATCTTGCAAGATCACCGGTTCGATCACCACCTGACCATTGACATGGGTTCCGTTTTTGCTGCCCAGGTCTTCAAGCTGGATACCTTGAGCCTGGGGGATGAACCTGGCATGGTAGCGGGATACCTGGCGATCCTGGATGATCACCGTGCATGAATCATCCCGCCCTACGATGACATCGCCTCTCAGCAACCATCGTTGACCATTTAATGGACCAGTTTGGGCAATCAGCAACGGGAAGTCTTCAGTCTCCAGTGCCATGGTCTTATCCTCGATTATTTACTCTGGAAACCCGCATATGATTAGTGAATGATTAATATACCATGATTTTTTATGGTAAAAAGACCGGTTTCTCGCGGTCCGTCAGATTAATCACGATAGCCTGGCTGGCTCTCACCAGGTTACCAGGGGTGATCAGGATTTCGTTTCCCCACACCCCAGCGCCAACTGCCAGGATGGGTTGGTTCAGCATGTCCAGATCCAGGAATGACCTGAAGCCTTCAGGCTGCCAGGAAAATGGAGGGATGGAGCCGACCCGGTAACCGGTTGTCTGGAGCACCATCTCAGGATTAGCCAGCTGGATATTTCGGGAGTCTGCAGCCTTTTTAAGATGTCCGGAGACCACGTTCTGATCGCCGCCCACCATGACCAAAATCCGTTCAGCCTTGTCCGTTTCAAAGATGAGGGTTTTGATCGCCTGGTGCTCGCTGATTCCAAGCACATTGGCTACTTGTGAAGCTCCTTTGGGTGTGGATATTGGAAAAATTGCCGTGGTGTACGGAATCGCCAGGTTATCCAGGAAGCGATGGGCAGGAAGCATAATATTATTATATCTGCTAATTCTGAGAATCAGCGTCGTTTACCAATCACCCATTCTTTCAGCAAGCAAAGGTATAATATCCTTATCCGGAACGCCACCGGATAAAAAAACATGCCGACGCCCCTTAAGACTGGAGAAGTCCTGAGAAGTCGCTATAAAATACGTCGGGTTATTGGGCACGGGGGCATGGGAAGCATATATCTTGCGGACGATCTCCGCCTGGAAGGGCGACAATGTGCGTTGAAAGAGGTCGAGCATGACCGCACATTACCGCAGGAAATTGTTCAACAGGCCCGCGAACAATTCCTCCGCGAAGCGACTGTTTTAGCGCGCCTGGATCATCCGAATCTACCCAAGGTTTCAGATTTCTTTTCAATAGGGCCACGCGATTACCTGGCGATGGATTTTGTGCCGGGGAATGATTTACGCACGCTAATGATGGAAGCGCGCCAGAAAGGCATGTTTTTACCTGAAGCGGAAGTCTTGTCGTGGGCCAGCCAGATTGCGGATGCCCTGAGTTATCTTCACAACCAGGCGCCCCCCATCCTGCACCGCGATATCAAGCCCAGCAACCTTAAAGTGACCCCAAGTGGATTGATCAAGCTGGTGGATTTTGGCCTGGTGAAAATCCTAGCCTCTGAAGAGATGACGATCACCATCCTGCAAGGACGCGGTACAGCGTTGTACACCCCACTGGAACAGTATGGTGGCGACACAGGCCACACCGATCGTCGCAGCGACGTGTATGCCTTCGGCGCGACCCTGTATCATTTACTTACCAACCAACCCCCATTGGAAGCGAGGGAGCGGTTCCTGCACCCTGAGAATCTGAGCCCACCCCGGCAGATCAATCCTGAAATCAGCGTTCGTACCGAAAAAGCCATACTATGGGCGATGAACCTGCATCCGGATGAGCGCCCGCAGGATATTGAAACCTTCCGCCAGGCCTTGATCGGGAATTGGACCCCACCTATCCATCCGACTAAAAAGCCTCAGCCGCCTTCGATCAGGTTGATCATCTCAAACACACGCGAGCAAGTGCTGCTTGGCGTGGCCGCGGCCTTGATTTTGTTCAGTTTGATCATCACCCTGGTGAAATAGAACAATCAGTCAGGTCATCCACAAAACTTGGGATGCTTACGTACACCGCAGGTAGACCTTAGGCATTCTCTGCTAACCAATCTGCCACGCCACCCAGGTTTTCGAAGACGTAATCTGGCTTAAAAGGGGAATCCTTGAGGTCTTCCAATTTTGTCTCCCCACTGAGCACCAGGACAGTGGTAATTCCGCTGGATTGCCCGAGGGCAATGTCAGTATATAACCGGTCTCCAATCATTGCCAGCCCTTCGACTGGCAGGTTCAGCTTTACTGCAGCTGCATCAACGATCATGCGGTTGGGTTTCCCCACCACCAGGTCTGGTAACCTGCGGGTAGAGGCATTCACGAAGGCAATCATGGCGCCCACATCCGGCATATAGCCACTTTCGGTTGGGCAATTGAAGTCGGGATGCGTGGCGATGTAGGGTAAACCCTGGCGAACAAAATCGCATAACGCCCATAATTTCTGGTAGGTCAGGGTAGTATCGAAACCCAGCACAACCAGCTGAGGATCGTGTTGCACCAGCTGAAAGCCGTGGTGGCGGAATTCTTCTTCCAGGGAGGGGGTTCCAACCAGGAAAAGCCGGGCTCCTGGATAGCGTCCTTGAAGATACAGGGCGGTGGCCTCTCCGGAGGTCAGCACTGCTTCTTCCGTGATCGGTAAGCCAAGCCGGTTGATCTTCTCAGCATACTGGCTGCGCTGCTTGGATGAATTATTGGTGAGGAAGAGGAATTCTTTGCGCTGCTGATGTAAAAGCTCTATGAATCGCAAGGCTCCTTCAAGCAAACGATCACCCAGGTAAAATGTGCCATCCATGTCAAGCAGAAAACCACGTGCCAGACTCAATTTGCGGCTATCATCCATGTTGAATACCTTTTTGTTGTTGTGTATGTATGACCTATTTGGCTCGCAAAGCAGTGTTTACTTGGTGCAATTACCCAGCGGCGGTCGGAATGCTACTGCCAGGCAAGATTTTACCACTTCCCGATAGGCTTTGAGTATTTGATTGCTGCAAGTAAGTTATGAGGATAATATTGGTATTTGTCCTGAGTGATTTTAGTCGTCTTGATTTTTATTCTCTCTGTGATATGATTCCTACGCTCAAGATCAAGTTTAGGAGATATAAATTGGATACTCTGATTAAAGCCATGGAACAGGCGATCCAAGAGCTAAAAGCATGGCCAGATAGGACCGTGCAGATCTTTCACCATAATGATTCAGACGGGCTCAGCTCAGGGGCTATCCTGACCCGTGCATTCGAAAGGCAGGGGTTCAAAGTCAGGCGATTCTGCCTGGAAAAACCTTACCCGGCGGTGCTTAAAAAAGTCTTTGAACAAGAAGGTGGATTGATCGTATTTGCAGATTTTGCCGGCCGGATCGCACCGTTGATCTCTGACTTGAATCGGGGGCGTAATCTGACCTTGATCCTCGATCATCATGTTGCCGAGGCTTCCACCGATCCACTAGTTCACAATCTCGATCCTGACCTGTATGGATTGAAAGGTGACCGGGACATCTCTGGCTCAACCACCTGCTATCTGTTTGCCCTGACGATGGATCCCTCAAATCGTGACCTGGCGTCCGTTGCTACCATCGGTGCGGTGGGAGATGGCTTTTTTGTGGATGGCAAGTTGGTTAGCCAAAACCGTGAGGCCGCCTTGGAAGCCGTCGGGCAAGGAAAGTTAAAGATACAGGAAACGGCAGATGGGGAGAAATACTTACTGACCACCGCGAAAGGCTCAATGGATTGCTTCGAAGTTGGTGATTATCTGGACCTGCTGGGGGGAGTCGGCTATTACCGCAATGGACCTGACGTGGGGATTGAGGTGTGTCTTGATGGGTTTAGCGCAGACTCCGACAGTATGGTCGATGAATTGAATAATATCCGCAAGAAAATCTTCGACGAAGAGATTGGAAGGCTTCGCTCTGGTGAGCTCATCCAGGCACCCCATATCCAATGGTTTCACGTGCAGCAACGCTTCTTCCCGATGGGCGTAAAGATGATCGGTGCATTCTGTGATGCGATCCGGGTGACGGATCTGATCGATCCACACAAATACCTGGCGGGCTTTCAGGTCATCCCTGATGAAATCCCTGGTTTTGGTACGATCAGGTTTAATGAAGTAAAGGTTTCAATGAGGGTCTCTCCGACCATGGAGGGAGAAATTAGAGCAGGGCGTGCGATCGGGCTTAATATCCTGTTGCCTGAAGCCACCACGATCCTTGGTGGGTTCTCAGACGCCTGCCACAGCCTGACTGCGGCTACCACTGTGGCGATCGGTAAGGAAGAACAGCTGATTGTTGAAATGGAAAAAATCATTGAAAGGACATCGCATGGGTAAAGGTACAGGTTTTGGAAAAACGATTTTAATTGGGGATCAATTCGTGCTTGAAGAGGTCCCGGCCATTGTCTCAGCTATCTCCTATGAAACTGAAACAATCGTCGAGCGGAGCACTGGATCCGGATGGACTTTGGAAGATAATCGCAACGAGGTTCCTGGCTACAAGGAAAAGAAAAAGGAACAACAGGTACGCTCGATTGATCGGATCCTAGAAGAGATGAAGATCGATATAAAAAGCTATCCGATCAAGATCACTATCGGTGGGACGTTATTGGCCGGTAGTGGTGTGGGTGCCAGTGCGGCCAGCTGTGTATCTCTGGCGCGGGCATTGAATGAAGAATTCAACCTGGGATATTCGATCGAAGCGATTAACCGGGTGGCGTGGCAGGGTGAGTTCCCTTACCATGGGGTAGCCAGTGGGGTAGATAACACTGCCTCGACCTACGGTGGGCTGCTCCAATTCCGTTTAATCAGTGGGCAGCAGCATTTCGAGCGGATCAAGACCCCAAAACCATTTGAGATCGTTTTAGCCAATAGTGGCATCACTGCCAATACCGCCCTGCTGGATGAAGTCAGCGATAAACAAAAACGGGAAGATCCAGGCTTATTTGCCTCACGAATGCAACTGATCACTGACCAATCGAATGAGATGAAACAGGCCCTTGAGGCTGGCAATTTAGCATCAGTCGGGCAGATCATGGTTACCAACCATAAGCTCCTGGTAGATATGGATTTTTCTCACCCGATTCTGGATTACCTGTGTACCCTGGCCATCGATAAAGGTGCCTGGGGTGCCAAAGTCACCGGTGGGGGTAGGGGTGGCTACATGGTTGCGCTGACTCCCGGGGAAAAACTCCAGGATAAGGTGGCCACAACCTTTGAAAAGGAAGGGTACAAAATCATTCGGGCTGTAATAGGTGGAAGCTAAAGCTAGCTAAGCGGATACCGATCGCATCAAATCTATACTGGCTTAATGTGGCGTAAATCCATCATCTGCCATAGCCACATCGCGCCAGCACCGATACCCGCTCCGAGCAATACGGTCAACAATACTCCCCACCCACCCATTTGGTTGATTAACGAGTCACTTCCGGGGAAATTAACCGCCAAATAAATATAAGCTAGCATACCACCGATAATGGGGAGAAGCGCACCTCTTACACCCCAGCGAAGACCGCTTTTAGAGTTGGAGAACCAGAAGTTCGCCCCGCTGATCAGAGCAGTCACGATCAGAGCGATCATCCAATCGCCGAATTTTACTTGCCCTTGGCTTTTGACGTTCGTGGGAACTGGCGTCTCTTGGGGAGTGGCTGTAACAGTGAAGGTGGGTTGCAAGGTTGGGGTTGACGAAGGCTGCTGTGTTGGGGTTTCCGGGACAGGCGTGGCTGTACCAGCTTCAGGCGGGATTTCGAAAGTTAAGACATCCGAGTTGACCGCCTGACCGCTCACAGCCCGGATGTTGATCTCCCCAGATTGATCGATGACGAAATTTGCCCTGGCGATACCTTGGGCTGTCTGTCCTTCTACGATTTGAGATGGGACATTCTCCCCGCTATGATAAAGGGAGAAGGTGACTACCGTCCCATCGGGTACCTGGTTACCATTATGATCCAGGATTACACCCGTCACCACTGAAATTGGAGTTCCTACAGTCATTGCTGTCGGGGTTGGCGCAGGTGTCTCAGGTCCTTCACTTATGGGAGTGAATGGTACATCCTGATACACGCGGATGACTTGATTTGGATCGGGCGAGGTAGCGATCAGGATCTCATAGCCGATCCCTGGAACAGACACAGGGAGATGACCCGAAGGTTGGATTTCGTGAAACAATATCCTGGCTGCAATTTCTATGAAGGAACTCGAGCGGCTATATAGCGCATAATATGCAGAAAGTTTGGAGATATCGGTTGAATCCAAGGCGTATGGTTCACTTAGGGCAAAGACGAGTAAACGCTTGCCTTGGAAAAGATCCGGACGGAGATCAAGAAACTGGCGTAAGGCGAGCGATACCGGATTATCGTTGGATACCGTATCCATGGCGAATACGATCCAATCCGCAGCCCGCAGGTCATTTTCGATCTGCATCTGGCCGATACCGCTATTGAGCATGTCAGTCAGGTCTTGAAACGAGTAGGAAAACAGATTACTGGGGATTACTTGGCCACTTGTGCTATACAACCGGATCACCGCGTTTTTCAGTGCATCAACGCTCAATGTGTATTGCTGCTGGCAATTCGTACATTGCTGGTACACCCGCGTATCACTGATGAACACGATGTTATCTTCACGTGAAGGGGGTAATGGGATGGCATTGCTCAATTCCTCTGGTGAAGGGCTGATCAGGGTGGCTGCTTGCTGAGCTACACTGAAGGTGACCTGTGAAGAAATCCCAATGGAATTCAAAGCGTCTGTGCTGGGTAGCGTCGATGCAACTGAGAAGGAATTGTTATACAGCTTGTATTTCAGTTTTAATATTAGAAGCACCGATTGGTCAACGCGCTGGGCAAAGGCAGTGTCTTCCCGGTATTTTTGGGCGAAGAATTCAAGTGTGCGAATATACGATGTGTACACATCTTCATCCCCGCTGGAAAGGAAGTTATCCAGATACAGTAAGTCGTTCCCAGCCAGGAAGGCATCACGTGCTACCAGCGGGCCATTAAAGGTTTGACCGCTTGGATCGTAGAAGCGCCTGACGGCACGGCTGCCAAGGTTATCGCTGATCATCACCCCACCCGTCTGTCTCCAGGTGCTAAATTCTGGAAGGGAGATCAGCTGTGAGAACGCCTGGGGATCGAAACTCACCGGACGGGTAGTGGCACGGATGTTCCCTTGAAATCCCTGGTAGCGGATATGAGACACGATCAACGCGTCTGTCATGGATAAGGTATCGGGTGCGTCACCGGTAACCGCGAAAAACGGAGCCAAATCGATCTGCTTCAGCTGTTCCAGGGAAGATAGGACTGTGGCGACCTCTTCTTCGGGGAGGCGATCCGATCCACCGAAACCGGGGAAATGCTTGGCGGCGACAACCATCTTTCCATTGCTGCCTTCATGCACTCCAGCTATGTAAGCCTGCCCTAACTCACCCACCCAAAAGGGATCGCCTCCGAACGTCCTGACGCCCAGGTCACCACCACTATCGGAAGTCGGGACTTCCAGAACATCAAGAGACGGACCGAGCAGTAAGTTAAAGCCCAAGCCAGCCAACTCTTTTCCCAGTACATTTCCAACCTGGCGGCTCAGCTCGGTGCGCCAGGTTGCGCCGAGTGCCATTTGGCTGGGTAGAGGCGTCCTACCACTGAGGATTTGGTCATATGGATAACCGTCGCCTTCCTGGGAAATCCCGATGAGCAACGGAATATAAGCTGGGGTGAACGTTTCGTTGGTATCAGGGTTCAATTGGGTGGATTGTGAGGCGCTGTACTCGTCCCTCTGTAGCTGGTCTGTCAGGCTTTGGGCGATGGGTAAGGTCTGGTCAGTCCCGACGAAATTATCATTGCTGAGTGACAGGATCACGCCCCCGACATGATAATTAACGATCAATTCGTAGATTTTTTCGCCGGTGGTGGAAGCACTGGCGGCTTCAGGACCAGTGAAAGTCACCAGGAAAAGCTGACCTACCCGTTCTTCAGGGGTCAGCCGATTTAGCATGGCCTGGGCAAGCTCATCCGCAGTGGTTTGGTAAGAAAGCGAGGCTTGTCCGACCGAGCCAGGTACGATCAGGCTCAGGATAAAAACTATGGCGATTAATTTACGCAATCCTGATTGCATTCTTGACTTTAATAACGCTTTCTCTCTATCAGGTCAGGTTATCTTCTCAGCTTGTATGATTTGGTGCAATAACTCACGACGTGCAGGACCGCTCAGCGTTTCAAGGCGACGGATGTTTAGCGGATCGATCTCATCACGGAGTAAACGAATTTCCTGCTCGGAAGGGGTAGGAGTTTCTTGTAGATCGGGGGCTACAACCAGCGGGAACCCTGTATGAGCCTGTATATTTTGCAATGTCACACCGTGATGGTACGAGATTAATCTCAGGCGACCTGCCTCAAAATCAAACTGCCCGAGGTCGGAGATAAGCCAACGAGGACCACTGCCATGTCTGCGCGCGGAATTATGCCCGAGTCCAGCACAAAAGTCAAGCTGGGTTACGAACGTAACCCTCGAGTGCCGGGGGA
The DNA here is from genome assembly GCA_003105035.1 of Anaerolineales bacterium. Taxonomy (NCBI): domain Bacteria; kingdom Bacillati; phylum Chloroflexota; class Anaerolineae; order Anaerolineales; species Anaerolineales bacterium. The sequence continues at coordinate 65,115 of PQAL01000018.1, forward strand.
CATACAACATAATGTCATTTAAATATGTGGTTACATCAGGGATACCGCCCGTACCGGGCAACCGTAAACGAGGATGGTGATAATCCTTACCCATAGCGATATTGTTAAAGTTACCCCAGGGATCGATTTGGGCAGGACGGAAAAATTCGAGAGGCTGCAAGGTTGGCAGGACTTCACTCACTGCCCGGGCAAATCCAATATTCACCAAGGCACGGTCTAGCCACAGGCGCTCCACCTGGCTGAGGCTCATCGGAGCAGGCTGGCGGCAGATACCCTGCCCTATGGCAGATGAAAAATACAGGTTAGGTGCATGCGTGCGGCGAGCGAGCAGATAGGCAGCTGCCACCAAAGGCGTAGCAATCCCTTGAGCAACCAATTCTCCATCCCGCACCTGGCGAGACATACAAACGACCATGTATTCATCAGGTGTGATGTCCATGAGTTATTCCATCCGCACTGAACCGGATTCATAGATGATCTTTGTGAAGTCATCCGGCTCAATATTACCACCGGTGATCACCACCAAAGCAGGCCGAGAGGATACTTTCTGGGAAAGCACCGCTGCCAGGGAGGCAGCTCCGGAACCTTCAATACGTTCATGATATGTATTCCAGGCATAGTTGATGGCATCGCGGATCTCAGCCTCAGTCACCAGGATGAAATCAGTTACGACGTTCTTCACGATTGGAATGGTGACTGAGCCTTCTTCCACTGGGCCGGCTAAACCGTCAGCGAGGCTGGGGAGCTCATCCACTCCTTTTTGGGTATTGTGATGGTAGATTTCATAGAGAAAGGGGGATGCCACTGATTGGACTGCTACCAGATTTGTGGCAGGTTGCTGCATCTGAAGAACACAACCGATCCCGGATACCAACCCGCCTCCACCTGCAGGCACGAGCCAGGTAAGTGGGGAGGGGTCGAGATGCTCCTGTAGGATTTCTATAGCTAGGGTCCCCTGGCCAGCGATGATCATCCCATCATTGTAGGGTGACACCCAGGTAGCTCTGCTTTCCCGGGCATACTCTATGCCGGCTTTTTCAGCTTCACCATAGCCACCTTCCACCAGGTGGACTTTGGCACCCAGCGCTTGCATCGCCCTGACCTTATTTGGCAAGGCATGGTTTGAAGCAAAAATCGTCACAGAAGCCTGACGTAGTTTTGCAGCCAGGGCAACGCCCTGACCGTGGTTCCCTGCGGATGCGGTCACAAGCCCCTGCATAATTTTCCAATCCTGTAACGCCAGGATTTTATTGAGCGCGCCGCGAGCTTTAAACGATCCGGTCGCCTGGTGATTTTCCCATTTCAGGTAAATCTGGTGCCCTGCATCGTACGTCAGCGGTGTTTTGTGGATATACGGGTGTATCCGCTCAGAAGCTTGCTCGATCCATGTGTAGGGAATCATGGTTTTCAGAATTGCTCACCCGCCAATACTCTTTGAGCTAACAATGGGTCGGGGGTAAATATGCCATCCACACCTAAATCGAACAGTTTTCGCATCCGATTAGGATCGGTGACCGTGTAAGCATGCACCCGGCTTTTCGCGCGGTGGAGCATGGCTAAGATATCCAGGCTGATGTCTTCGTGGTTTGGATGCAAGGCCAGCAGCGGGCCAAAGTGGATCATCTGGAAACGCACGGAAGCATCAGCAAAACCCAGGAAGGTTAGTAATCCAAGGGGTATCTTTGGCAATGCCCTGCGTGCCCTGATCAATGCGATCATGTTGAACGATGAAAACATGACTCGCTCATCCAGGTTGAATTTTTTTACCAGTTCCACCACTCTTTCAGGCAGTTCATCTATTGGAGAAGAGTAATTGGTCAATTCCACATTGATGAAAATCTTCTGGCCCACTTCTTCAAAAACCTGCTCCAGGCTGGGAACGATTTGTGGTTGAAAATGAGGGGGGTGCTTCGAGCCAGCATCCAGGTTTTGCAGCTCTGCCAGGGTCAGTGATTTAACCCTGCCAGTGCCATTCGTGGTACGGTCGACCGTATCATCGTGCATCACCACCACCTGGTTATCTGCGCTGAGCTTGGCATCCAGCTCGATGGCGTCGGCGTGTTGCTCAACTGCCTGCTTGAAGGCCGCCAATGTGTTCTCTGGTGCGTACGCACTACCGCCGCGATGTGCAAATATCACCGGTTTCTTATAATCGGCAAATAAAGAAAGTAAGGTAGATACGGACATAAAAGTGGTTTATAGCTCCACGAAATAAGCACTCGCCGCCCGGTCGATAAGATCACGGGTCATGGACGGTTCTACCGATAAATAGCGGGCGATATCCAGGATTTGGTCGCATAGATCGCGTGGATGGGAGCCGCGCAGCTTGCGGGCGCGCTTGATGTACCATTCCTGGAGCAGGTATGCCAGACCTTCATCATTATATTGGACACCCTTGGCTGCTGCAACCCTGGAGAAGATCTCGCGATATTCATCAAATGTCGGATCACCCACTTCAATCTTATGGCGTAGACGGCGCAGGAAGGCTTCGTCCACCAGGTCGCGCGGCGGGAGATTGGTTGAGAAAACGACCAGCACATCGAAGGGTACTTCGATCTTCCGGCCCGTGTTCAAGGTCATGAAATCTATGCGGTTTTCTAGCGGCACGATCCAGCGGTTAAGTAAATCGCGCGGACGTACGAGCTGCCTGCCAAAATCATCAATCAGCAGGATGCCGCCGTTGGCCTTCATCTGGAATGGAGCCTCGTAAAATTTGTGCACATTATCAAAGACCAGGTCTAACCCTGACAGAGTCAGCTCTCCACCGGTGACAATGAACGGCCGGCGGATGCGTATCCAGCGTAAGTCTTTCCGCCCGGTCATCTTCCCACCAGCCGCTCCACTCGAAGCAGCAGATTCATCAGGTGACAGCTGGTGATTTACCGAATCGTATATTTTTATGACCTGGCCATCGATATATATGGCATATGGGATATACATGCTTTCGTGAAGGATCATATTCCCGATTGCCCTGGCCACGCTTGTCTTGCCGTTTCCAGGCGGCCCGTACATGAAGATCGAGGTACCTGAGTTGACAGCTGGCCCGATACGCTGCAAGGTCGTGTCAGGCAGTACCAGGTGAGAGAGCCCCTGATGCAACATGCGGTTGGATACGGTCGGGCGACCTTGGGCCTGGCGCAGCACCGATTCATTGTATTCCTGGATAGGCACCGGCGCAGGTCCAGCATATTGGCTGCGTTCCATGGCTTCCCTTGCCCGGTCTGCCCCTGCCATGGTGATTGCATACAGGTATGCCCCTTCACCTAAACCTATTTGGGAGGCTTTGACTTCAACAAATTTATCGCGTTTCAAATTTTCCAGGAGCTGGTCGATGATCCCCGTGAACGGCAACGCCATTTCCTCGGCAATCTTATAACCTGTCATATAGCCTTGGAAATAGAGAATTTTCAGCGCCAGGTCCTGAAGCCAGAGGGTCGAGAGCCCTGTATCCTCGATATTTTCTAGAATTGAAGGGTTGAAAACGCCACTCGCGGTCCCCATCATTGGTTTGGCACGTGTTGAAGTATCCATGGTCCAACCTCCATATAAAATGGCTTTTATCAGGTATCAAGGATGATTATAGCATGCTGGACTGTTTTGGAAAGTTATAAGTCTCTCAATTATCAGTTAAAATTAAGCTAAAGCGCAGGAGATGCAATGAAATTTTCAGTGATTATCCCAGAATATAACGAAGAGAAAACAATCCAGGAGATAATCCGGCGGGTCAAAGCTACCGGTTTGGTGGACGAGATCCTGGTCATCGACGACGGCTCGACCGATGGAAGCCGAGAAATCCTTAAAACCCTGGTTGAACAGGGGGAGATCAGGCTTATCACCCATGCGCGCAACCTGGGTAAAGGCCGGGCTGTGCGTGATGGGATCGAAAATGCCAGCGGTGATCTAATCATCATCCAGGACGCTGACCTTGAATATGATCCGCGTGAGTATCCCCATTTACTAAAACCGGTTCAGGAGGGAATTGCCGACATCGTTTATGGTTCGCGTTTCCTTGGGGCAGGGCGCAGGCCTGTTTTATTTTGGAATATGGTGGCCAACAGGATATTAACCTTCATCACCAATATCCTTTACAATAATATCCTGACCGATATGGAAACTGGATATAAACTCTTCCGCCGTGAGGTGGTTAAAGATATTCCGCTGCATGCCCATGGATTTGAGTTCGAGCCTGAATTTACAGCCAAGATTCTCAAGCGAAAAATTCGCTTATATGAAGTACCCATTGAGTTTAACCCGCGCGATTACAACGAGGGGAAAAAGATCAAGATGCGTGATGCTTTTATTGCCGTGTGGACCCTGCTCAAATATCGGTTTGTTGATTAATCGCGGGAGCTTACCCCTGAGTGGCCCGGATATCTTTTACATTAAGTTGCAGCGATACCTGGCCATTAAATTCATTGACCTCGAAAGTATACATTAAGTCAACCCTGGGAGGCAGCTGGGCGATCCAGTGCCCTTGCCTGAAGGCGATTGCATCGAAGGTTATCCGGTCGTCGGTGACCACCATTTTTAAATGGGCGTTATCGGTACCGATGGCCTTTTGACGGACCACACGCAAGTCTCTGGACATGAATATCGGCGCTGGATTTCCCATGCCTGTAGGTTGGAGCCATCCGGTGTACTTGAGCAGCTCAGGCCTGAGCTCGGATAATGGGATCTCGAGCTCAGCGGTAATCTTTGGGCGCAGGTCCAGATCACCCAGCTGTTCAAAAGCAATCGCGCGCAGCCGTTCGATCAAAGTTTGCAGCAGATCGTTGCGTACGGTGAAGCCGGCAGCCGCAGCATGGCCACCATGATGCTCTAGAAGTTCCTTGCATTGATCCAGGGCATTGGTGATGTGAAACTCCGGGATGCTGCGGCAGGACGCGCGGGTGTAATCCTCGCCAAAGTGGGCGATGATCGACGGGCGATAATATTGCTCGGTGAGTCTTGAGGCTGCCAGGCCAACCACGCCTGGATTGTATTCCGCATCAGCTGCAAAAAGGAGCAGCGGGATCTGTTCATCAGTGATGATTTGTGCTTCAGCCTTAGCCTGGATTTCGCGCGTGATCTTTTGCCGCTCACGGTTTTGGATTTCCAGCCATTGCGCCAGCTGACCTGCTTGTTGAGGGTCCTGGGCGGTGAGCAGGTGCAGAGATGCCAGGGCTGATTCAAGCCTGCCCGAGGCATTTAGCCTGGGTGCCAGCATGAAGCTGATATCACCGGTCGTGATCCGGGCGGGTATCAACCCAGAAACGCCGATGAGTGCCATCATCCCCTGGCGGATGGGTTGGCGGATCAGCTCCAGCCCTGATCTGACCAGGGCTCGATTTTCGCCGGTCAACGGGACCAGGTCGGCGACTGTCCCCAGGGCAACCAGGTCGAGATAATCATTCGCGTGCAAGGCAGGGTATTGGCCTGATAACGCTAATGCTTCCACAAGTTTATACGCCAGGCCCACACCCGAGAGATTTTTCTCCGGGTAAACATCCCCGGATTGCTTTGGATTGACCACCGCAAATGCGGGAGGCAGCTCATCCAGTGGATGATGGTGGTCGGTGATGATCAAATCAAGGCCGAGAGAACGTGCATATTCTGCTTCATCCCACGAACGGATACCGCAATCCACGGTGATTACCAGGCGTGCCCCCTTGTCAGATAGGCTGCGGATCGCCTCAAGGTTCAGGCCATATCCCTCATCGAAACGGTTCGGGATATATTCTTCCACATCTGCCCCGAGTGATCTTAATGCCAACGTCAAAAGGGCAGTGGCTGTAACCCCGTCGGCATCATAATCACCATAGACGATGATCTTCTCCTGATGTTGAATGGCATAGCTTATGCGCTCTGCAGCTTTGGGCACATCGAGCATATTCGCAGGCTCGCAGCCGGGTGGAGCCTGGGCCTCTAAATAGATACGTGCCTCTTCATGAGTTGTATAGCTGCGGTTAAATAATAACTGGCGTAGTATCGGGGGATACCCGCTCAACTCCTGATCGACATCATGCGGGAGTACAGGAGCCACCTCCCATCGCTTGGTGATTATGGGCATGGCGTTGGTTCGTCCAGTTTTTCAGCAAGAGCCAGGGCACCCATTAAGCCTACATCGTCGCCCAGGGAAGCGGTGGTCAAGATCAGGTTCTCAATATACTTTTGAGACAAGACATGCTCTTGCATGGCTTTGCGTAACGGCCCAAAGAATATCTCACCACTCATTGAAACCCCACCCCCAATGATCACGATACTGGGGTTAAATATGTGGAGGTAATCTGCGACGGCAATCCCCATATAGCAGCCTGCCCGTGCAAGGGCTGATTTGGCAAGCTCGTCCCCCTGGCTAGCTGCCTCCGAGATATCCTTGGCCGTAATCGGATGCTTGACGGTCAGGCTAGATGGCACACCCTTGGTTATTTCCTGCTCCACCCAGCGTGCGATCGCTGGGCCGGAGCTGACAGCTTCCAGGTGCCCATGCTGCCCACAACTACATAAGGGTCCATCAGGGATGACAGTGACGTGGCCGAGCTCGGCGGCTAGGCCATGTACACCGAGCAGTAATTGATTATCGATGATCACGCCGCCGCCGATGCCAGTGCTGACCGTAAAATAAATCAAGTTCTTGTGACCGATACCGGCTCCGAATCGCCATTCACCCAGGGCAGCTAGGTTGGCATCATTGCCAATGGCGACTGGCACACCGAATCGCTCCTCTACCAGCTTCTTGAGTGGCAGGTTTGTCCAGCCAGGGATGTTGGGTGCCTCAAAGACGATCCCCTCATATGGGTCGGTTGGACCTGGAGCTGCAATGGTGATGGCTGCGATTTCATCACCCTCAGGGGCGATGGCAGCGATCAGATTAATGAGCCGTTCATGCGGAGTACCTGGTTCCTTGGTGCTGATCTTTTTTACATCAATTGGTTTTTGGCTATCAACCGGAATGCAGGCAGTCCGTATGTGAGTTCCCCCAACATCTGCAACAATGAAATTTCGACCCATGTTTCACAGTATAGCATAATTTATTGTTGACGAGATGCCTAAAGACTGCTATCATCAAGGGTTGGTATGAGCAAGGCTAAAACGGGCAATCAAAAAAAGACCTGGAAACGGGTCAATAATCCTCTCGGTTGGTTGGTTCCAGGTTTGGGGGTAAAGCGGTGGATGCTGATCATCCTCCTTGGTATTACACTATTAGCCGTTGGTCTGGCATTCTTGCTGTTGGAAGTTTACCGCACCGCTCCCGATACCTGGTGGCTTCCGATATTATCTACTGCATCACTGCGTGCCCTTAGCCGCCCGGTGCGTGTGCTGATCTTCGGGGGGATTGGGGTTGGATTGCTTCTGCTAGGGATATGGGGCATCAACCGCTCGCTATTGGCACCTTACCGCCGGTCAGGAAAACCTATGCTGGATGAGCTCACCGACCACCGAAGAAAAGAACGCGGGCCGCGCATCGTTGCCATTGGGGGCGGGCACGGCCTGGCCACCCTGTTACGCGGATTGAAGAGCCATAGCTACAACATTACTGCAGTGGTGACCGTCGCGGATGATGGTGGTTCTTCGGGCAGGATCAGGCGAGCCAAGGGTATCCCGCCTCCGGGTGATATCCGCAACTGCCTGGCTGCCCTGTCGAGCGATGAAGCGCTGATGACCCAACTGTTTCAATACCGCTTCACCGATACCAGTGATGAGCTAAATGGACATCCTTTTGGGAACCTGTTCATCAGTGCCCTGTCAGAAATCACGGGCAGTTTTGAAGAAGCAGTGGTTGAATCCGGTAAAGTTTTGGCAGTTCAGGGCAAAGTAATTCCTGCTACGTTGCATGATGTCCGTCTGGTTGCCGACGTTCAGCTCCCTCATAACATTGGCGAAGTAAGGGTGGAAGGTGAAAGCTCCATCCCCACATTCCCCGGGGACGTACGGCGGGTATGGTTGGAACCCAATAACCCGGCTGCATATCCGCTGGCTATCCAGGCTATCCTTGCGGCAGAGCTGATTGTGGTTGGACCGGGAAGCCTGTTTACCAGCATTCTGCCTAATTTACTTGTCCCAGATATTGCAGCCGCCATCCGGGCCAGCCGGGCGTTAAAGATTTATGTGTGTAATGTGGCAACGCAACTGGGCGAAACTGAAGGCTATAGCTGTGAAGATCATGTTAAAGTAATCAGTGACCATGTTGGGACGACGCTTTTCGATCTTGTGGTCACGAATGATAATTTTGAGGCACAATTACCTCCCGGCACAGATTGGGTGAAAACCACACCGGAGCAAGAATTGGAGGTGCCCATCTATCGGGCAAATTTTGCTGACACGATCCAACCCTGGCGGCATGATTCATCCAAATTAGCCAGAACGTTGGTCGACCTGTATCAAGAACGAACAGGACCTTTGGTAGAATAATCAACGAATATTTTCTATGGGTAAATCACAGGAGCCTGACCGAAAGGCATGCTGCTGAATAATATTTCGGATGGAGGAAAAAATGACAACAAAAGTAGGAATCAATGGTTTTGGACGGATTGGCCGCCAGGTATTGAAGGCAATCCGTGATTATCATCCAGACACATTGGAAGTGGTGGCATTTAATGACATTGGTGACCTGAAAACCATGGCTCATCTGTTGAAATATGACAGTAATTATGGGCGATTTGACGGCACTGTTGAAGTTAAGGATGATTCGCTGTTCGTGGATGGCAAGGAAGTCAAGGTATTCAAGGAAACCGACCCATCGAACATCCCCTGGGGCTCATTAGGTGTGGATATCGTAGTTGAAAGCACCGGACTGTTCACCATCAAGAGCGATGGGGTAAATAAAAAAGGCAAGACTGTTAAGGGTGCGGAGAACCATATCACCAAGGGTGGCGCTAAAAAGGTTATCATTTCAGCACCTGCTGAAGGGGAAGACCTGACAGTTGTTTTAGGCGTGAATGATGCCATGTACGATCCCAAGATCCACCATGTAATCTCGAACGCATCCTGCACTACCAATGGGCTGGCGCCAGCAGTGAAAGTAGTCCATGATAAGTATAGGATCGTGCGCGGGTTCATGACCACTGTGCATGCCTACACCAACGATCAGAAGATCCTGGACCTGCCCCATAGCGACCTGCGCCGAGCGCGCGCAGCTGCATTGAGCATCATTCCCACCACTACCGGCGCAGCTAAAGCGATCAGCCTGGTGATCCCTGACTTGAAAGGCAAGATGGATGGCTATGCACTACGCGTCCCGACTCCCACAGTCTCAGTGATTGACTTAACCGTCGAGCTCGAAAATAGCACGACCACGGATGAGCTACGCCAGTCATTCCGTGATGCTGCGGCGGGTCCACTGAAGGGCATCCTGCAGGCAGTTGACGAGCCATTGGTCAGTATCGATTTCAAGGGCGATCCTCACAGCTCTTCCGTCGATCTACCCTTCACTTTGGTACTAGGCAAGGAAAGGAATAATTTCGCCAAGATCGTCGCCTGGTATGATAACGAATGGGGTTATTCTGTTCGCACTGCTGATTTAGCTGCATTACTCGCTAAATCCCTGTAGACCAAACTCTAGAAGCGGATGGCTGACCGCCATCCGCTTCCTGTATATATGGAGGGAATATGTTCAATAAGAAATCCATTACAGATGTCGATATAAAAGGAAAAAAGGTGCTGGTACGGGTAGATTACAACGTGCCCATCAAGGATGGTAAGGTAACCGACGACACCCGTATCGTGGCTGCCATGCCAACCGTTAATTATTTGTTGGAACACGGTGCTGCAGTGATCCTCTTTTCCCACCTGGGTCGCCCCAAGGGTGGACCCGATCCAAAATTTTCCTTGCGCCCTGTCGCAGCTTATTTAAGCGGATTGCTGGGGAAGCCGGTGGCCTTTGCCGAGGATTGCGTTGGCCCAGCTGCCGAGGCAGCCGCCAAAGCCCTCAAACCCGGTGAGATATTAGTGCTGGAAAATACCCGCTTCCATCCTGAAGAAGAGAAAAATGATCCCGAGTTAGCCCGCAAGATGGCCTCCCTGGCGGACATTTACGTCAATGATGCCTTCGGGTCAGCTCACCGGGCCCATTCTTCCACGGAAGGTGTGGCCCACTATCTTCCAGCCGTGGCGGGTTTTCTGATGGAGAAAGAAATTCAATACCTGGGGCAGGCAATTGCAGACCCGAAGCGACCATTTGTTGCCATCCTGGGCGGGGCAAAGATCAGCGATAAGATCGGAGTGATCCGCAACCTGCTGACCAAGGCTGACCAGATCTTGATTGGCGGTGGCATGGCCAATACATTCTTTAAAGCCCAGGGTTATCCCATTGGCGATTCCTTATGCGAGGATGAAGCTTTAGATACTGCGCGCGAGCTGCTCAAATCGGGTGCTACCCACCTGCGGTTACCCGTGGATGTAGTTATTGCAGACAAGTATGATGCCGAGGCTGAAATGAAGGTCATTGCCATGGGGCCAGTTCCCGATGGTTGGCGCATCCTCGATATTGGGCCGAGCACAGTTGCCAATTTTGGCAAGGCAATTTCCACTGCTGGCACGATCGTTTGGAATGGTCCCATGGGAGTATTTGAATTCCCACGTTTTGCAGAGGGAACCATCGGGGTTGCCAAGGCTGTAGCTGCCAGCAAGGCTGTCTCGGTGATCGGTGGGGGTGACTCAGTTTCCGCGGTCAATCAAGCAGGCCTTGCGGATAAAATCACCCACATCTCGACCGGCGGCGGTGCTTCGCTAGAAATGCTGGAAGGCATCGAGCTGCCAGGCCTGGCTGCGCTACAGGACAAATAACGATAAATCAGCATTTCCCAAAACCCAATTGGGGATGGAAGAAATGCTGATTTTTATCCATTCCTGTTCGAGCAATTCTGCTTGGTAAAATTTGATTGCGTAAGCAAGCAAAATACTAGGTATCCAGATAACAAGTCATTATTCTGTAACCATTGATACATACGAGGTGATTATGCGCCGTCCGTTGGTGGCAGGTAATTGGAAGATGTTCAAGACTGTTGGTGAAGCCCGGGTCTTAGTTTCTGAAATGCTTCCGGGTTTAGCCACAATTCAAGGCGTCGATATCGTTTTATGCCCGCCCTTCACATCGATCCTCCCCGTGGCGGCCATGCTGGAAGGCAGCGAAATTGCTGTGGGAGCGCAGAACATGCACTGGGAAGTCTCCGGCGCGTACACGGGTGAGGTGGCTCCCCCCATGTTGGCTGAATTCTGTAAATACGTGATCATTGGTCATTCTGAGAGGCGGCAGTATTTTGGCGAGACTGACCTTTCTGTGAATCGGAAAGTTAAGGCAGCCCTAAGCCATCAGCTCATCCCGATAATGTGCATTGGGGAGACGCTAGAAGAGAATGAAGCCGGCTCTACTGCAGAGGTGGTGACCAGGCAGTTAACGGCCGGGTTGGATGGGATAGACGCTACATTGACGCGAACTATCGTGCTTGCTTATGAACCTGTATGGGCGATCGGTACAGGAAGAGCAGCAACTGCAGAAGGGGCTAATGCGGTCATAGGAGGCCATATCCGGGGTGGACTGGAGCAAGTATATGGCAGGGAAACGGCTCAAGCAGTACGTATCCTGTACGGTGGTTCAGTCAAAGCCAGCAATGCCGGCGAATTATTCGATCAGCCTGATATTGATGGCGCGCTGGTGGGTGGAGCAAGCCTGAAAGCCAGCGAGTTCGTCCCAATTGTTGCCGCTGCTTCCCGTTAATGCACAATCAGCTCTGGAGCACCTTCCTTTTTTTATTGCTGTTATTGGTGCCCATGGTCTACCTTCCGCGGTTTCTGCAGCGGGAAATACAGGCGGTTTTTTTGGTAATCACCCGCCAGGCTGACCTATCGATGAGTTTATTTGCCTTGTTATTCCTGCCGGGTGTGCTCTTGCACGAATCGAGTCACTTTATCATGGCACAGATCCTGGGCGTCAGAACGGGGCGATTTTCAATCATGCCCAAGAAAATCGATGAAGGACGCATTCGCCTCGGGTATGTGGAGACGGCGCAGACCGATTTTTTTCGGGACGCCCTGATCGGGATCGCTCCCATGCTCACCGGAGGTGTCTTTGTCTCACTGGTGGGGGTGTACCGGCTTGGTCTCGATACGGTCTGGAGCAGTCTTATTCAAGGGCAGCTACAAGCTATCAGCCAGGCATTTGGGACTATTATCCACCAGCCTGATTTCTGGCTGTGGTTCTACCTGGTTTTCACGGTCAGCAGCACAATGATGCCTTCAGCTTCTGACCGCAGGTCCTGGTTGCCAATTGGACTCATGGTCTTGGGGTTGCTTGGGTTGATCCTGCTAATCGGATTGGGACCATGGCTGGCGACTCGCCTGGAAGGGGGGCTAATCCTGGCATTGAACGCCATCAATACGGTGTTCGGTATTACCATCCTGATCCATTTTCTACTATTGCCACCCACCTGGTTATTCAGGAAATTACTTTCGCGCATCACTGGAATCAAAGTGGTGTGAAGATATAATGTTTTATAATATTCACTTAAATGTGCTTCTTGGAGTGCATGATTATTGGTGAATGAGTTTTGTAAGTACGAGAGTAGATTGCTTAACAAGCTCATTCTGGGAGAAATGTAAGATTAATGCCTGAACACTGGTATGCACTGCGGAGCAAACCGCAAAAAGAAGAGGTTGTCACCAAGCAGATGCGCGTGCGTGGTTTTGAGGTGTTCTATCCACGCTTACGCGTCAACCCGGTGAATCCCAGGTCGCGGAAGTATAGGTCATATTTCCCTGGGTACCTGTTCGTGAGAGTGGATATCGACGCAGTTGGACTGTCCACGTTTCAATGGCTGCCGCACTCGAATGGTCTGGTAAGTTTTGGCGGCGAGCCTTCGACAGTGCCGGATAACTTGATCAACGCCATCATGCGCCGTGTAAAGGAGATTGCAGAAGCTGGTGGCGAGGTGTTTGATGACCTGCACAAGGGTGATGTGGTCCGGATTGGTTATGGACCTTTTGAAGGCTACGAAGCGATTTTCGATACCCGTTTGCCTGGAACAGAACGCGTGCGGGTTCTGCTTCAATTTCTGAGCGATCGTTATGTCCCAATTGAGCTGGATGCAGGCCAGCTTGAGCCCAAAAAACATTCCTGATCAATGCCAGGATTTAAGTGAACCGTAAAACCAAATACTCGCAGTCGGATATATATTTATATAGGATTTAACAAATTCTGGGCATGATGGTTTTTTATTGATCGAAGGATCGTTCTGGTCGATTAAATCATCTGCCGAACAAAGACAAATTATGCCAGCTATACTCATTGTGTGCACCGCCAATGTTTGCCGCTCGCCCATGGCAGAAGCGATATTAAAAAAAATCCTGGCAAATCAGCCGGATGCTGACCAGTGGCATGTCGAATCTGCCGGTACCTGGGCAACGGATGGCCGCGAGCCTGCCTTTCTATCGAAGTATGTCATGGAAAAGATGGGGATGGACATCAGTGAACATCGCTCGCAATCCATCACTCTACGCATGTTAGAGAAATTCGATCTTTTACTTACCATGGAGGAAGACCACAAGAGATGGCTTGCAGATCAGTACCGCGATTATGCTGACCGCACGTATATGCTGAGCGAGATGGTCGGACAGGTTGCGGATATCTCAGACCCAATTAATGGCGAGTTATCTGATTACGCTGAGACCGCAGCTCTTCTCCAGCGTTTGCTCACCGAGGGCTTGGATGAGATTACACGGCTAGCCCAACATGAAGAAGAGTGAGCGTCATAAAACAACCAGCATGGGAATTGTCTATCCTCATGTATCAAGGCTTAAGAGCATATTCGACAAGCATTCATCATGATATACTCGGTGAAACTTTTTTTCAAAACCGGGGTTCATCTGTATAGAACTCCCGCCTGAAAAGGGTGATTGGTTGTCAAACACCGCTGAAGAATTTAATCTAAATCAGGCCATACACGGAGATCATGAAGCCTTCGGCTTATTGTATGAACAGTATGTCGGGAGGATCTTCAGCTATGTGTATTATCGAACGGGTAACCAACATGAGGCGGAAGACCTGACTGCCAAAGTATTCTTTCGCGCCATGCGCAGGATCCCGGACTATGAAGAACGGGGTTTACCGGTCTCAGCCTGGCTCTACCGGATCGCGCATAACCTGGTGGCTAACTGGCATCGTGATCGTGGCAGACGGCCTGAAATATCATTGGATGAAGGCTATGCAGCGATCCCCCATTCTGAGCATCCTGAGGTTACCTTGTTACATATGGAAGAGCAGAATAATCTGCTGCATATCATCCAGGGTTTGCCACCAGAACGCCAGCAGCTGATCATCTTGAAGTTTGTAGAGCATTTATCAAATGCTGAGATTGGGCAAATCATGGGCCGCACAGAAGGGGCAGTGAAAAGCCTTTATCATCGCACCCTGCTTGCCCTGCGAGTTGAAATGGATAGCTTATCCATGGATGAAAAACTGGAGAATTAGAGGACGGATCCATGTTAAGAATTGTCATAGACGGCGCAGGAGATATCCCGGACGAGTGGAAAGCGGAGTATCAGGTCGAAGTGATACCGATTAATATTCAATTCGGAGACAAGTCCTACCTGCAAGGTACTGATCTCAGCAATGATGATTTTTACCGTCTCGCCGACACGACAGGGGTCATTCCCAAAACCTCCCAGCCGAGTCCGCAACAGTTCGTAGATCTTTATGAGCGCATCGCCCGTGCTGGAGATACGATTTTATCCTTGCATGTAACCAGCAAGCTCTCGGGGACGTTCGATTCAGCTGTGATGGCAGCCAAGGAGCTTAAAGAAAAACTGGCCATTATCCCGATTGATTCTGGTTCGGGCTCGGCAGCTATGGGCTTTATGTGTCAGGAAGTACGGCAGCTCGAAAGAGCAGGTGCCACCATCCAGGCCATCCTTGAACGGCTGGATGTTATTCGTAAGAACGTCAATATTGTCCTTACCCTGGATTCGCTTGAATATGCCCGCCGAAGTGGGCGAGTCAAGTACTTACCCGCTGCCCTGGCAGCATTAATCAAAATAAAACCGATCATTATCCTGAAAGAAGGCTTGCTGGACATGAGAGAAATTGTTCGCACCCGCCAGCGATCGCTTGATAGGGTTTTGGATATCATTCACCAGCGGGTAGGTGACAAGCTGGTGAACGTCGCGGTTGTCCATTCTCAATCACTGGATACAGCCAAAGAGATGATGAACAAAGTCTCCCTTACTTTGCATATCAATGAGTCGTTCATTTCGGAGTTATCCATTGGAGTGGCAGCTAATTTAGGGCCAGGCACTATTGGTATTGTTGCATATGCAGTCGCCTAAGTGAGATGACGGAAATGTCTAGTTTATTTCGCCGAAGATCAAAAAAGGGCAAACGGGATCTGATCGATGTGGAATCCATGCTGCAATCAGGCCTGCAGCCAGTCTCACCTCGCCCAGAATTTATTCAAAACCTGCAAAAAGGGTTGATGAATTACAGCTATCCTGAGGTCGAAGAAACACAACAGGATATCCGCAGGCCTCTGGTATTTGCCTTGATCGGGGTGATCGGTTTGTTCTTCCTGTTTTCTTTGTGGATCAGGCTGATGCTGGTAATTCTCAGCGCTCTGGGTATGATGCAGTCATCCAGGACACGGAAATTAGCCGAATAATCGCCTTCGACGGTAATGTAATATTTTATACCCTCGGGCCATATCCACAGATGTGGCTCAAGTTTTTTCTCCAGGTATCTCATCGGATCGAAACCCTGGCGCAATATACTGGATCTTTTTGTATGGCTTTACCTGGTCTGCCACATTGTCTCTCATGATGTTCCCTGAAATGTGCATCAAGGTATCGCCAAAGTCGATATCCTTCCCCATGCTAGCCAGGCAGGGGTAGTGGTGGTGAGCCATACCTGCTTCATACTCTGCTACATCGACCGACAACCCTACCAGTTTTTGCGCTACAAAACGGGCACAACCACACACAGCGTCCCTTTTAACCTCCACCGACTTGACCGTCCGGGTTTGAGGGTCAACGATGATTGAAAACTCCGGTTTCCCAAAGTAATGGGCGAACTCTGCGATCAGAGGACTGTGGTGTTCCAGGCGTTGCCGGCGTGTGACCCCGTAGTCTGATTCAGTCAGTGAACAGAGTGGCTTAGGGGTGGCGCAGGCAACCCCCATCTTCTCAAGCCAGCCGCGCAGCTGGCGAGCCAGCCCGCGTGGAAGGCAGTTTTCGTTATCCACTGCGGCAATCACCGCTTGCGCCTCTGTCATTTTGGCAATGTCTGGAATGAGCTCTGCCACTCCTTTGTGTTCAGCGAAGGACAGGATCAGGTCTGCAGGCGGAAGATCAGAGGGGATAAATTCTTCGGGGTAATCGATGACCAGGGGAAAGAAAACCGGGGCTCTCCACTGGTTGATAGTCCAATGTGGAGGAGCATGCTGGGTGATATTGGTCACATGCCTGGTACCATAATCGCTGTTGATGAGTGCTAATATGCGCATAGTCGTTAGTTTTCGTTGGTGAGTAAGGTTTTCTTCAGGATCTGGGCGTCTTTTATCAAATCAAGGTCTTGGGCGAACTCGTGATTTTTATTCACCTTGAGCAAAAAATGTTGTGCAATGATCTTGAGTCCCTGGTCTACTTCTGGTAAGCGATTAAAAAGCGCTATTCGGTCATAAGCACTATGGGTGAGTTTGGAATAACCGTGTCGCGCCAGATATTCGCCAATGACAATGCCGGCGGCACGCCTGGCACAAACCCGCGCCATACCTGCATTTCCATTTAAGCGTGCCAGCTCAGCGTGTTCGATTTCTGATTGATATTCCTGCTGCCATGTGTGCCGCGAATTCACGGACAGATTTTACCATTCCTTGACCAGAGAACCTCCTCTGGATACAATCAGATGGATGAATATTACATTAGCGTTGAGTGGTGGTGGGGTAAAGGGATTTGCCCACATTGGGGTCATCCGCGTTCTGGAAAAGGCCGGGATACAAATTCGAGGTTTGTCTGGGACAAGCGCAGGTGGGCTGGTTAGCGCGCTTTATGCGGCTGGGTATTCCCCAGATGAGATGGAGAACCGCCTGAGAGATATCGACCAGGGTAACTTCTTTGCTCACATGCATGGTGATGGGCCAGCGCTCTTAGGCTTTGCGGGTGTAGAAGCGATCTTAGGTGAGCTGCTCGGTGAGCGAAGTTTTGATGAGCTGCGCCTGCCCCTGGCGCTTACGGCTACAGATCTGAACACTGGCCTCCCGGTGGTCATTAAACAAGGGAGATTAATGGACGGGGTATTAGCAACCAGTGCAGCACCGGGCATCTTTCCTGCCAGGCACATTTCAGGCCATGTGCTGGTGGATGGGGGAGTGATGAATCCTATCCCGGTGGCTGAAGCGCGGGCTTTCAATCCTGATATTCCAGTGGTTGCGGTGGTTTTATCACCGCCATTGGGCTGGCAGGTGGACGCGGGTATCAATTCGACCACCAATGCCACTCTTCTAATGACCAACCTGCCCCTGGTGTATCGCTTGGCAGGGAGGTTACGGTTGGCTCAGGCGTTTAATATATTTATCCACTCCATGGACCTTTCCGGTCAGATGCTGATGGATAAACAGCTTCAGCTTGAACGTCCCGATGTGATCATCCGTCCGAAACTAGGCCAGATAGGCATTGTGGATCGGGTGGACATCCGCCAGGTGATCATGACCGGTGAGCTGGCAGCTCAGGAAGCACTGCCTGCCCTCCGCAAAGCGGGGGAGTTGAGACGGCGATTTAGCCGGAAGATGTCTCAATTATTAACCTTTGGGCGGAGAGCAAAGCATGGGGCGTGATCTCCGTAAATACTCCAGGCAGACTAATTTTCGCCTGGTGGCTGGCTTCGTCATTTTGCTGTTCATCGTTGGCGATGGATTGATTTACATTTTTATTGGGAAAGGAGCAGCTCTGATGGGTTTAGTCTGCCTGATTAGCGTTTTGCTACCTCTCCTTTTGATTGTCCTTTCGTTGTGGTTGATCGATTGGATCGCGAAGCGCAATAACCAAGGGATATAGCGGATAATGTCGAACGCGGACCACGAAATATCCATCGGTGGCTGGGTGATGCGTGTTCACCAGCCTGAGGGGACAGGCCCTTTTCCTGTTATCCTGCTGTTGCATGGTTGGACAGGTGATGAACGCTCCATGTGGGTATTTTCACCGCGGCTACCCCGGAATGCACTGATGATTGCGCCACGGGGCCTATTTAAAGCCGCTGGTGCAGGTTATAGCTGGTATCCCGAGATCTCAAAACGCTGGCCGTGGATGGCTGATTTTCAACGTGCAGTAGAGAGATTGCTTCCCGTTTTATCGGAAAAGTATTTCCCCTCAGGGGATTTTTCTAACTTACACCTGGTTGGGTTCAGCCAGGGGGCAGCTTTTGCCTATTCGATTGCCATCATGCACTCTGAGCTGGTCACCTCGCTGGCAGGATTATCCGGCTTCCTGGCGGACGGAGCGTCAGACTGGTTACGACCGACTCGCTTGCAGGGGATGCCGGTATTTATCGCCCATGGAACACAAGACAAGCTTGTCCCGGTCGAGAAAGCCAGGCAAAGCGTGGCTGACCTGGAGAGGGCAGGTGCCAGCGTTACGTACTGTGAGGATGATGTGGGGCATAAATTAAGCATAAAATGCTTCCATGGGTTGGAAGCATTTTTCCAAAAGACTGCTTGTTCGGGCTGACAGGTTAGTTTCTTACCGGCGAGTTTTTAGATTACAGGATTTTTTCCATGATTCCAGCCACCGCCTGGTATACCTGCGATTCATTTCCCAGCTCTACCAGGGGTTTCCCACTGAATTCGAAGTTGATCAGGTCGTTATCCGCGGGTACCGTACCCAGGAGGGGGAGATCCAGCTTGTTGATCTCCGTTTTCAGGCTGGCAGGGAGCTCGCCCGGGAGGCGGTTGATAATCAGGTAGGCGTGCTCGATGCGGATGTCCAGCTCATTGCGGAAGGAGGCAATCCGCTCGGCAGCCACGATGCCGCGTTGGGTAGGGTCGCTGACCACCAGCAGGTGTTGGACGTCGCGGGTGGTCCTGCGGCTCAAGTGCTCCATGCCGGCTTCATTATCAATGACGATGAAGCGGTAATTCTTACTGATCGAATCGATCACCTCGCGCAGGTTGTGGTTGACTGCGCAATAGCAGCCCGTGCCTTCCGAGCGACCCATAGCGATCAGGTCGAATGCTTCCCCTTCGGCAAGCGATGCCCTGATCTTGTGGTCGAGATAATCATGCTTGGAGATACCCCCCGGCAAGGCACCCATGGCTGCCCCGCCAGCTACCAGAGAGTTTTTAACCTGGGCCAACATGTCTTCACGGATATCCCCGACAGTCCAATCCAGCTCCAGGCCTAGCACCATATTCAGGTTGCTGCTCGGGTCGGCATCGATCGCCAGTACCGGGCCGGGCTTGTTTTGAACCAGGTACTTGATCACCATCCCTGCGATGGTGGTCTTACCCACCCCACCTTTTCCAGCCAGTGCGATTGTGATCGTCATTCGGTCATACTCCGCACCAGCTGCTCGTCCAGCTCTTTAGCCATCAGCTCAGCTGCCTTGCGTAATGCAGGGACGTGCTCATACACAGGGATCCCCAGTCGATCGGCTTCCTGGACGCCGAGATCAGCCGGCATAATCCCTAAAACAGGCAACCCAGGGGTTTCAGCTTCAAGGAATAGTTTTTCGTCTTCGTTTAGCACTTTATTCCCCACCAAATAACAGCGTGTCAGGCCAATATCATTTGCCAGCTGCTTGATCTGTGAGGCGGTGCCCAGGCTGCGGCGGGTCGGTTCCACCACGATTAACATGGCATCCACAAAATCAACGGTGGCGCGGCCGAGATGCTCGACCCCGGCATACATATCCAGGATCAAGATCTCATCTTTGCGAAAAAGCAGGTGGGTGAACAGGGTTTTTAACATGGCAGCTTCCGGGCATATACAGCCAGAACCACCGGTATCCACAGAACCCATTTCGAGCAGGCGTACACCTTTGTGCACCACGCTGAATCGCTCGGGGATATCATCCACGCGAGGGTTAAGGGTGAAAAACCCACCGATTGTCCCTGGTTTGGCGCCCGTGCGTTCTTCGATTAAAGCATCCATCTCAGCGATGGGGTGCAGCTGATCGCGCAATTCCTGCGGGAAACCCAACGCACCTGCCAGGCACGGTGATGGGTCTGCGTCTGCCACCAATACCTGGCGGCCTGAGTCTGCGTACACCTGGGCCAGCAGGGCTGCCAGGGTTGTCTTGCCAACACCCCCCTTACCACTTATCGCTAGTTTCATCGTATCTCCCAAATAATAAAGTGCCGAGAATTATAACCCAACTAAGGTCGGTTCTCGGGCTTGACCAATCCCCGCTTAATAGCTTCATCCCTCAAAATGAGCAGGATTTTTTCCAGGTCCAGCTCACGCGCACAGGCATCTTTCGCTGAACGCAGGACTTCATTGGACCATACAGTCCGTGAAGTAAGGACTTCTTCATCATTCATTATAATAAGCTGGACCAGGCTATCCAGTGGGATATCCTGGTCCTGGCTGAATTCTCCGTTACACAGCTGGCAGCCTCGACAGCGCTGCACATCTTGCCCGGTTTTATTTAATATCAACCTGCGTAAAGTCATTTGTAAACCAATAATAGATACAACCAGTAAAATCCTTTGGCCTATCCTTTCGGTGCCGGAGCTGGAGGGGGTGTGAAGTCGGGAGGCAGGATGCCTGCTTCGGTGATGATGCGCGGCACGATCTCTTCCCAACCAACGGCCATCAAGTGAATCCCGTTCACGCCTTTCTTGTTCTTGACCGCATCGATCAGCTCGAGGGCGATTTGCACGCCTTCTTCATCGGCTTTGTCACCGGCAGCTTCCATCCGCTTGACCAGATGATCGGGGATGGTTACGCCAGGTACTTCTTCGTTCATGTACTTGGCCACCTTCAGGCTCTTGAGCGGCGTGATCCCAATCAGGATGTAAACTTTATCCAGGATGCCGCGCACTTCCAGGGCTTCGAGCCAGTCATCCAGCTTCTGCGGGTCATATACCAGGTTAGTCTGGAAGAACTGCGCCCCAGCATTGATCTTTTTATGTTCCCGAATAGCCTGGATCTTCGGATTGGAGGCATAGGGTGAGCCTGCAGCGCCGAGGAAATATTTGGGTGGGAACATTATCGACCGGCCATCCATGTAAATGGCCTCGTCGCGCATCCGGCGCAGGATCCACAACATGTGGATCGAATCCATGTCGAGGATGTCCATCTTCCCTTTGGGGGTGCTGGACATATTCATGCTATCACCCGACAGGCACAGGACATTGCGCACACCTAAAGCATTGGAACCCAACACTTCTGCCTGGAGGCCGATGCGGGTCCGGTCGCGGGCTGCGATCTGCATGACCGGTTCTGCACCTGCCTGCACGGTGAACGAGCTGCACGCCCAGGAGGACATGCGCGGGCTGGCTGAGGGGCAGTCAGTGAAGTTAATGGCCGCTACGTATGGCTTGACCAGCTCTATGTTCTTGATCAGCTTGTTGGTGGCAACCGTAGCGGGTGGGGCGACTTCTGTCGTTACCACAAATTCACCGGCTTTCAGGCGCTTTTCCAGGTTGGAAACTGGCTCGGCATAAGCTGGTGCATGGTATTCGGCATCACCTTTCCACCAATCTGGTTGGCGGATGGGCTGAAAGACTGCCGACCAGACTTCAGGGCGGGTCTGTTTCTTCAATATCCCGCCGAAAAACTTGCGGCCACCTACTTTTTTAATTTGGTGATACACATCCCCCCAGGTTTCTCCACCCGTTTTGTCCCAGTCTAGTGGAGGAAGCACTTCCATCAGCATTTCTTCCCGGCCCATCTTGAAGGCACGTTCGTAAATCTTATACCAGACACATGGACGGGTCTTATCGACGTAGCAGTACTCGGTAGTGGAGCCCCCGCAAGGTCCGTTACGTTCCCCCTTTGGGCACTCCATTGGGCAAATGAATGCAGTCTCCTGTAGCAGGCAGTTCCCGCACATGCGGCATCCGAACATCGGTCCTTTAATGAGACGCTCGATTGATTCAAGAACCCGCAGTCCATAGGGATCTCTACGGAATGGATAGTAGGGCGGCTGCCATCTTCTAACTGGAGTAAATCCGGGCATAATAAACCTCCATCTTGGCGATTAGATTTGCTTGGGGAGTGGCATACAACCACTCCCCACAGGCATGCTCGTTTACATCAATGAAAGCAGGTACTCATAGGCACTCAAGGCTGCCTTGGCTCCCTCACCCACAGCAACTAACACCTGTTCTGCATACGTGTTGGTCACATCACCAGCTGCAAGGATGCCGGGGATATTGGTGTGGTTATTTTGATCAATGATGATGCGCTTTTGCTCATCCAAGGCAACAAAATCTGAAACGATCTGTGAATTGGGTACAAGGGCCATTTCCACGAAAGTCCCGTCTGCCTGCAGCTCGCTTGCCTTGCCAGCCTTATCCTTGACGATCAGGCTCTTGGCATAATCATCACCCTTCACTTCAACTACCTGATGCCCCTCCAGGATGGTGACGTTCTTAGCAGTCTTCAAGTTTTCGTTTACATATGAAACTTTCAGTTTATCTGCTGGGCAGACCAAAGTCACATGCTTGGCAACGGTAGCCAGCTCAGCGGTCGAGCGCTGGGCCAGGTCACCATCACCAATCACAACGGTTGCCTTATCGATGAATAAGGGAGCATAGCTGAGTGCTGAGTAGCACAGCCCACGCATGATGAACTCTTTTTCACCCGGGACGTTCAGTAGCTGCTGGCGGGTACCCGTGGCGATGATCACCGCTTTAGTCTCCAGGTCACCACCACCGCGTGTCTTGACAATGAAGCCCTTTTCCTTGCGGATGATCTTATCTGCGGGCTCCATATGGCGGGCAAATTCCAGGTACTCAAGCTCGCTTTTGAATTTATTTACGATCTCAAGGCCTTTGATCACCTGGTAATCTTCTACCCAGGGGAGGGCCAGGCGGAAATTCGTCTTTCCTCCCAGGTCCTTGGTGATCAGCAGCACGTTCAGGCGTTTACGAATGGCATAGATTGTTGCAGTTAATCCTGCGGGTCCACCACCGACGACAATTAGATCATACATAGTTCACCTTTTTAATATCCTCTCTGCTTATACAGGTGCTTGGCCAATGAAACCGTCTTTCATCATCATCTGAGTCAGGTTGCGCGATCGTCCGATGATCTCGGTTGCGTTCTTGAATTCCTCCTCATAGGTCATCTGCTTGCGAGCCAGACCTTGTTCCTGACATTTCACCGCCACCGCGGCAGCTTCGCGTGGGAATACTTCCCAGTCATCCATGGTGGGCAAAATGTGCTCGTTGGTGAGTGCACTACCAACATGGTCTGCAAGGGCATTGGCCGCTGCATAGCACATCTCGTCGGTGATCGTCCGGCCACGCACATCCAGGGTACCACGGAAGATACCCGGGAAGCCGAGTGAGTTATTGACCTGGTTGTCAAAATCGGAGCGGCCGGTGGCAACGACCGCTGCGCCAGCAGCCTTTGCTTCCCAAGGCCAGATCTCTGGCACTGGATTGGCGCAGGCAAATAATACCGCGTCCTTGGCCATGGTCTCGATCCATTCTGGCTGGATCACTCCTGGACCAGAGCGTGAGAGGGCAATTACCACATCAGCTCCCTTAATCGCATCGGGGATATTACCTTCCAGCTTTTCTTTGTTGGTGGTCTGGCATAATTTCCATTTATCGACATACTCAGCCTTACGCATCTCAAGGTCCTTGCGGTGCATGCCGAGGATACCTTTGCTATCAACAATGAGGCAATTTTCTGGCCTCACCCCCCAGCTAAAGATCAGGCGCGAGATAGCTACATTGGAAGCTCCACAGCCAATGAAGGCGATCTTGACTTTCTCCTTGTCTTTTCCGACCACCTTGAGTGCATTGATCAAGCCAGCCAGGGTGACCGTAGCAGTTCCCTGCTGGTCGTCATGCCAGATGGGGATTTCTGCTTTTTCCCGCAGGGTGTCAAGAATATAAAAGCATTTTGGATTGGAGATGTCTTCCAGGTTCACACCGCCAAAACCTGGTTGAAGCATCAAAGTTGTGTTAATGATGGCATCCGGGTCTTTCGTGTCAAGCATGATGGCAACCCCATCCACCCCACCCAGGTACTTATACAGCAAGGCTTTACCTTCCATCACCGGCAGGCCGGCTTTTGGTCCGATATCACCCAATCCAAGCACGCGCGTGCCATCACTGACTACGATGACCGTATTCCATTTATTGGTATATTCATAAACTTTCTCCGGGTCCGCCTCGATGGCGCGGCATGGGGCAGCCACACCTGGCGTATACCAGATGGCAAAATCGTTAAAATCTCGCACGCAGCATTTCAAAGCCGTTTCGACTTTCCCCCTGTAAAATGGATGCAGGACCATCGCATCTGCTGCGGGCTTTTTTGCCTTTGCTAATAATTGTTCGATTGTCACTTGGTCTTGATTGGTCATAATGTTCTCCTATTGTGATAAATAGCCATCGGCGTAGATGACTTTGTTGAGCAAGATTTGGATGGTCTTCCAGATTGCTGCCTGTTCAGGGTCAGACATATCTACGTCTTCCAGTTGAGGTTCTTCCATGGCTGAGATGCGATCTGCAATCTTCAGGTATAGTCTTCCAACAGGTGTGCTGGAATCTCGTTGTTCAATGATGCGGATGACTTCATTTTGCTCTAGATCAAGTGGATCCGCGATCATCATATTCATACCAACGCCCATCAGCATGGCACAATAAACCCGGTTGATCAACGGTCTTCCTTCGCGTGGGACTGCATTGGAAACATTGGATAGTCCGACTGATATTTGCGGTGGTGGATCCCAGGCGAACTGAAGTGTACGGATGGCTTCAATTAGATGAGGGCAATACTGTTGACAACCTGAGACAGTGAGGACTAATGGATCGATGATTAGATCTGTTATTGGGTAATCAATTTCCACCATGCGTGGGATGAGCTTCTCTAAGGCAATGTTGACACGCTCATCCGCGGTAACCGGAACTCCACTCGTACTCATCGTCAGGGCAACCAGGCGAGCGTTATATTGCTTCGCCAGCAGTGGCACTTTTTCCAATCGTTCTGGCTCATCAGAAACGGAGTTGATGATTGGCTGAGCTTTGGTGACGGTCTTCAGGGCTGCTTCGACCCCCAGAATATTGATCGTATCTATGGACAATGGCACATCCACGACCGCTTCCACGGTCTTCACGATCCAGGGGAACATATCCATCCAGTCAACTTTGCGCGGGCCTAGATTAAGATCCAACGCCTGGGCTCCGGCTTCTACCTGCTTCACTGCCAGTTCTTGAAAGAATTTTGCATCCTTCGTTTTGACAGCTTCTTTCACCTTATCCGAAAGAATATGGATATTTTCACCAATGATGTACATATGGCCTCCTTAGGTTTCGCTGGTTTGGGTTATGGTTTTTTTCTCAATCGCCGCAGCCACACTTGGGAAACTCGCCAAATCGGTATGCGGCAGAAACATGGCTGACATGAAGGCATCATAAAATGTATTGTCTGCTGAGAGCTCAATATAAGTCATCTGTGAGGCAATATCCCGAATGCGATCGCGATTACGCCAATCCAGTAGAGCCAGGTAAGCGCCTTGCACGGAGGTATTGCCCAGGAATTTGAAGCGGTCCCAGGGCATATCGGGTAACAAGCCAATTTGAACGGCTTTTTCAACGTTGATGTATTTGCCAAAGGAACCACCGATCAAGATTTGCTCGACCATGTCCAGCGGAACACCCACGCTTTGTGCCAGCACGGTGAAGCCGGCATAGATGGCAGCTTTGGCACGCTTCAGGTTATCAATATCGACATTATTGATTGAAATATCTTTCCCGTTTTCAACCTGGTTGCCCCAGGCAATTACATACTCAGGACCGTGCTCCCCTTCGCGGATGCGCGGGTTAGTACCGACAAGTGATAAATTGATCATCCCTCCCTTATCGACTACCCCGGTTAAGAACATTTCGGCCAGCAATGAGATCAGACCACTGCCGCAGATGCCGCGCGGTTTCCCATTGCCGATCACTCGATAAGTCGGCTCATACGGATGAGGAGAATTTTCTCCTGATATCCAGCATTCTTCGATAGCACCCCGGGTAGCCCGCATACCGAATAATACCCCGGCACCTTCGAAGGCTGGCCCTGCGGAGCAAGCACATGTCACCAGCCATTCACGGCTACCCAGCACAGTCTCGCCATTGGTACCCACATCCAGGAAGAGGGTCAGTTTTTCTGTCTCATCCATGCGGCTAGCCAACACACCCGAGCTGATATCGGCACCCACGTAGCTGGCCACACCTGGCAAGCAATCCACTGTAGCTTCCGAATTTATCGCCAAGCCGATCGAGCCAGCTGTGACAATCGGGGGCTGGTTAACGGCTGTGATGAACGGGGAAAGCCGGATGCTGGCGGCTGGGATGCCCAGGAACAGGTGTGTCATTGTGCTGTTACCAGCCACTGTGGCTTTGACAATATCCTGGGGCCTGGCCTTTGCGTGCTTGCAGGTCTGGTTGACTAGTTTGTTGATCGTTTCTAATACGCGGTTTTGTAACTCTTCACGACCCCCGTTCTTACCGGAGTAGATAATGCGTGAGATCACATCCTCACCCCGGCTAATCTGGCCGTTATATTCCGATGCCTGTGCTTCCACCTTACCCGAGATCAAGTCAACCAGCCACACGGTGACAGTGGTGGTGCCGATATCCACGGCGATGCCGTAGAGCGGGTCGTCGATGGGCACCTGATCGGGGATCAGGGCTACCAGGCGTTCATCCGTGCGCTGGCCATCCAGCTCCACGTGTGCATCGGTGATTACTGTGACTTGCCAATCATTCTCGCGCAAGATATTGCCAAGTTTTTGCAGGAGGTTTAACGAGATACCGATATCTTCGATCCCAGTTTTTTGGCGCAGGGCGGTTTTCAACCGGCTCCAGTCGTCAGTCTGGTCGTCCATGCGTGGAGGCGCCAGCCTGAGGTTAATCCGCCGAATGGTCTGGACATAGATTGGATCGTAATCGATGGGGATAGATACTTCTATAGCTGTCCTGTCGGTCGTCAGGCGGCGTTCAATCTTTTCTTGAGGCGGGACGGTAATTGAGAGGTCGCCTTCAATAACCGACTGGCAGGCTAGGGCATATCCCTGAGCAATATCTTCCGCACTAAGGCGGAGAGAGCTGCGCCGGCGGACATCACCTGAGGTGACTTGCACCGCACAACGGCCACAGCGGCCCTGCCCACCGCACGGCTGCCCGATATCGACGCCAGCCAGGCGCGCTGCCTCACTCAGCAGTGTGCCCGTGGGGACGCGCACTGGCTGTGCTGCGATATCAAAGGTTACCGAATGTTCAGTCATGCAGGATTATCCCTGCTGCACTCACTCCGAACAGTTAAAATCATGAATAGGCAATTAATTGCGTTTAGAGTGCCTGTTTCATGAATGCGGGCAGGTCAACCGCTTCACGCGGCCCCACCCGGATCTCCCAATCGGGTAATTCTCCTTCCAACTCACCTGACAGGACAGCAACATGCCCCGGCAGGACGATACGCTTACGCGAGACCTTATCGGCAACATTGAAGCCCTTCACCGCTTTGGCGATCCTCTCGGCATCGAATTTGCCGGCCGCCCAGGCAGTCAGCACGCTCATTCCTTCCGCATCTGTCACCAGTAGCCAGGCAGGCAGACCTGAGCCTTCCACTTCATTCGCCACGCTGAAGTAAGTGATGCTGAAGTTGGTGGTTACCAGTACGGGCGATTCAGGTTTGGGTGCATTGATCTCATAGATACCGGGCTGGACCTGGATCGGTTTTTGCGGGTCGGTGTAGATATTCTGGCGCAGGACAAGCAGTGGATAGATGCTCGCCGGGCTGAAATGATCCATCACAATAAACCCGGCATATTTCGTGATCGCCTGCGCAGCGTGGAGTGCTTCTAGACCGGGGTCACCCACATCACCAGGGAAGGTGATCATCGGGAAGCCAAGGGCGCGGAAATTCTTCTTGATGGCTAATCGCCGGATTGTCGTGCCCAATGCCAGGCCAGAACCCAGATCACGGCCACCCGGGTCGATCACCAGATCTTCAACACCTTTGGTTTTTATCTTTTCAGTGAGATCGGCCATCTCAGCCAGTGAACCGGCGACCACACCCAGGGAAGTCTTGGCTTCCTTGGCCAGGTCTGCGAAAGCTTCCCAATTTGTGGCATCTGCCCCATAGATCAATGGGGTCTCACCCTGTAGTGCCTTAAGACCTGCTCGGGCAACATTTGCATCGCGGGTCATCAGGATGACAGGACGTTTACTGGCCGCGCGTACTGCCTGGACGGCCGTTGTGAATGCGTTTGGGTCACCTGCGGTGGAAGCTACAACAAAACCGTCCACGGTCAGGTCCATACCGACATAGTTGACCGCATACGTACTCGCTTCGGTTACCACTTCCTTAATGGCGTCAATAGGTTGGTTATCAAACAGCCTGATGAACAACCCTGGCTTGTTGTAGAAGGTTTTATCGTGCCTGAAGAGAACCACCTCGTTCCCTGCTTTCACTTCATAGCCATCAGATTTCAAGGTAACCAGGCGGATAGGTGGTGCAGCAGATTCAGCAAGTTGAGTCTTGGCTTCAGGGGTCACGTACGGGCAGGCGGATAATTCCACCTGCTTGGCAGCCAGTTTCATGGCAAATGCCAGGCAGGTAGGGAAGCCGCACTCTTTACAGTTGGTTTGGGGTAGTAACTTATAGATTTGAATGCCAGTCAGAGCCATAGTTCATCTCCGTATTTTTCTTCTTGATCTGCTTTCATCCGCTCAGGCAAGTGTATACGCGGCAGCCATCAGGTCCGTGATGGCAGTCTTTACCCGCCGGACACTCTCTGCATGACGCAGGACGACAATATCTGCTCCTGCTTCGATCAATGTCATGGCAGTTAAGGTTTCCCAGTTGATGGAACGTTCCAACCAGTCACCCCATCCATCGGGCACACCTGTGTTCACCTTGGCTTCCTTGGTTTTCCAGGCTTCGAATCCAGGGGTTACCAGCATGGGAAGCTGAGTCATCGCATCACCCTGCAAGGCAGCCTGGCGTAGCCTTTCCATGGCTGAAAAGCCGTATTCGATGCCATAACCGAGGGCGCCGGTGGTTGGGTCCATCAGGACCCTGTCAAGCGGCATGCCCATGTCGCTGATTAGGATATTCAGCTGCTTGGCCAGGTTGACATCCATGGGGCTGCGCGCGTTCACCAAGTGACCATTGGCCATGGCAGTGGCGATGATCGTGCGGTAATTCTTATCTTCGGCAATACCTAGCACGATTTTTTCACCTTTGGTTGCCTCAGCAATTGCCACAAGCAGGTTATTGTCTGCTTCAGCTTGCCCCGGACCGAATACAAGTAGCGGCAAACCGGTGTTCGCCAGCACATCCTTTACGGTTTTAACGGCGGCTTCGGGGCTGGTTGGATTGCCGTTGAGATCATTTAAAGAGAGGGATAGCTCAATCAGGTCTGCGCCTGCAGCTTCAGCGGCCTTAGCCCATTGAACTGGGTAATTCACCGCCTCTCCCCAGGCGTCGAGCAGCAACGTTGACCAATCTTCCGGTCGGTGGTCTTTGATCTCGATGGCGATCACCGGACGGTTGGGAGCTTTACTTTCAAAATGCAGGAAAGGTAGATTCTTTTCACCACCCACAGTCACTGTGGAAGTGCGTGTACCACCATCGGCAGCGGTCGCTCCAATGGTCACCGTACGGACGGTGCCGGGCCAATTATCCTTAGGTATATCTACAGGCATATGTTTCTCTCCTTTTTTAGCTGAACAATCCTTAGAACATCGGCTCCATGCTGAGGGCAGGATGTTCGTGCTCTGCCATCCAGTTCAGGAGTTCATCAACTGTGGATACAAGGCGCTCATCGGCGATCTTGTCGAGTAAATCGGGGTCACCTTCGCGCTGTGCTACGACCTTGAATTCATCTGCCATCATTTCCTTCAGGCAGCTGCTCATCCAAACGATTCGCTTAAAACCGCCATCAGCAGAGATAAACTTCGGGCTGGTCAGGTAAAATTTGCCTACACCCATTACGCCCGGGGTCTGAAGACCCCCTCCGGCAATCCCAGCCAGGGTACTGAAGGTCATACCCGCGGGGGTCATACTGGGATCTTCACGGCTAACCACCATGATGCCATTTGCTTCTGGGATAAGCATACAAATACATTCGAAGCACCCGCAAGCCGTCATCGGGTTTTCCATGATCGAATACATGGTTACTTCGCTCACCACCCCATGTGATCCGACGGTAGCGTAATCGTTGGTCCCGGTCCAATACCCCTTCTGCGGGTCGATCAGCTTACCCAGCTTAATTGGCTGATTGGGGCCCGTTGGGTTGATGCTATAGGATGCCTTGCAGTCCAACCAGTTATACGCTCCGCACAACCCCAGGCGCTCGGGGCTGACCACGCAAACGTGGTTGGGGGCAAATGACTGGCACAAGGTGCATGAGTAGAACTCTTCCACTTTGTCATCCGTCAGGTCTGCCAGGCGTTTATTCCGGTAATCATACGCCGCCCGAGCTTTACCCAGCCATTCTTCAACCTTCGCCGGGTCGGTGTAAACCGTTACCTGGACCTTGTCCACGATCGCTCCAAAATCAGCGTGGAAACGCGCATGCAGGATCTTGCCAAAGTGCTCCAGGTTGAAGCCTTTGTCGGCGGCCGCATTTGAGATGCGGATCCAGGTGATGTCGCGCTGGCCAATATGCTGGATGCCTGAAGCGCCATTGACAAAATAGTGGAACTGGCGCTCGAGCACCGGTTCGAAGTCTTTCTGCATCTGGCGCCCAGCAACCTGGGCAACCACGCCCATATCCATATAACCCTGGGGTGGGATGTTGGAAAAATCAGGTCCAACGATTTCCACCTTACCGTCCACCACCGCATCCAGATCAGCCATCTCCAGGTATTCAAAGCAGCGGGCATTCTTGCCGCCGAATTCGACGCGCATGTCATTGCGGCGCACCACTTCACCTTCAAAAGCCGAGCCGTAAGGCACGGGTACGGGTACCTCGGTCAATTTTAACTTGACCCCACGCACCTCAATGCATTTCTGGACCAGCCGCTCAGCCTTCTCCAGGTCATCCTTGCCGTCAATTTCTTCAAAGGGCATGCTGACCACGTGCTCGTAAGTGGTAACGCCGGTGGGCAGGATCTCGGGGATGACCGTATCGGCGATCACCGGGAAGCCGTAGTTGATGGCCCCGGCGGCGGCGGCGTATTTCAGGTCGTCCACCTCGCCCAGCGCCAGCACGAAGGCGAACACGCGTGCCCGGTTGTAGAGCAGGATCTCACGCGCTTGCCCCATCTTCAACCCGCCGAAAGTGAGGGCGGAACGGGTGGCAAAACCAAGGGCGTAGATAGCGCTGATCGTATCGGTTCCAAAAGGCACAGTATAGGTGTCATACCCCAGCTCAACGCCCTCTTCCATTAATTGATGGATAATGCTCCGACCGTTGACGTTTCCAGAGAGGAAGCACAGGATATTGCGGCGCTGTAGCTCACGCACGATCTTGACCGCGACTTCATTGTTTTTGGCTGCACCAACAATGGCAGCAAAGCCGGGCATACGGCCATCCACCAGCTGGATGCCCCAGGATCGCAGGCGGATATCATCGATGGGTCCATTGAGATGACCGGACCCATTCTGATCCCCATACTGGGTGGCGCCAGCCAGGGAGAGCCCCGGCATCGGCTCGGGCTGCAGCCCGTATATGAACCGCACCACTTCTATGATTTCAGCGGCTAGCAATGTGGCCATACCACTGTCGAGGGTCTCACCCAGATAGGGCGTCCACTTATTTACCGATGGGGAGGGGTGCAGCAGGCCGCGGGCATGCTCGATCACCCCTTTGAGCTGCCCTAATTTTTCAACTGTCGCACCGGTCATCCCACCGATAACTGGGATGTAATAAGCTGTGTTAGGAAAGGAGACAGGGGTGTCTGGTCCTTTTTCCTTCAGGGCCTTGTCTAACATTAATTCTGCTTCGGTTACCAGGGCATTTGCACCCCGGATTGCTCGTGTGGCTATATAACGTGACATGTGTCTCTTCCTCTTTAATCAGCAGCGGTGCCGTAAATTTTCTCACGGCGTTCAGAGATGGGTAGTTTTTCAAACTCGAGCATGCGTGTGTCACCACTTCGGCCGAATTTCGCCGGGTCATATACCGGCAAGCCGAGGGAGGCGCGTTTCTTGTCAATGTGCTCCAGAGATCTGCGAACCATCTCGTTAATGTCGGAGACGAATTCGAGCTTTCCACCATACAGCTTTTCCCAACCCTCGGTGCTAATGTACTTGAGCACCACATCACTGTCGGAAACACGGTCGGGCATACCGCTGATTGGGCTGGCACCACCAAAAATGACATAAGCACCGGAAGCAACGCAATACGTGGCAATGGCCAGGGCTTTCTCGCTCATCCACTCAGGTGCGAGACCTACCGCAGGGATCTGGTCGATATCATCACCAAGGCCACCCTCTAACACCATCTGAGTTAGTACTGTCAGGATGCGGGTATTATCGACACAGGAACCCATGTGCAACACGGGTGGGATACCCACAGTCTCGCATATCTCGCGTAAACCCGGTCCGACCTTATCCAGTCCGGCTTCACCGAGTAGCAGACCGAGCTTGGCAGCCGCAATGGCACCACAGCCAGTCTCTACCACCAGCACATCCTGCTTGAGCAACTCCTGAGTGACATAGGTGTGGAGGTAATCTTGTTTGCTGCGGGGGTTGTTGCAGCCGACAATGGCAGCCACACCACGAATACGGCCGGACATGATGGCATCGTTCAAAGGCCTGAAGGAGGCTCGATAGCTGCCACCCAGCATGTAGTTGATGTACTCATGCGAAAATCCGGGGATAAGATCCTCCCGGATCTGCGGGATGTGGATCTTGCCGCGGTTTTTATAATTATCGATGGAAGCTTTTAATATTTGCTTGGCGATGGTAAGGGCTTTGTGCTCATCGAATTCGATATGCATGGCACCCTTAATTTGCACCTTGGGGGAGGTGGTGATGATCTTGGTGTGGAAATTCCCTGCCAGCTCGACAAGAGCTTGCATGACACATTGCACATCTACCACCATGGATTCCACAGCACCAGTCAGGATGGCCAGCTCCTGATGCAGGAAATTCCCTGCAGCGGGGATACCCTGGCGCATTAAGATCTCGTTGGCTGTGCAGCAGATCCCCGACAGGTTGACACCCTTAGCACCAGCCGCCTTGGCGTATTCGATGATCTCCGGATCTTGAGAGGCGGCAACGATCATGTTGCTCAGCGTGGGTTCGTGCCCGTGCACGACGACATTCACCATATCATCCTTCAGCACGCCCAGGTTAGCCTGACCAAGCAGGGGTGCCGGAGTGCCGAACAGGATATCCGAGATATCGGTAGCCATCATGCTTCCACCCCAGCCATCGGCCAGACCGGTGCGGATTGCGTGATGTAAGATGTGCACAGCGTCCTGGTCATCACCGATGTGCGTGCGGTGGAGGGCTTCAACCACCTCGCGGTCAACACCCCGGGGGACAACGCCTTGTTCCCGCCATAATTTTTGACGCTTTTCGGGTGCCCGCCTGATGCACACGATCTCCCCTTTTTGCTGGCCATATTGCGAGAGGTATAAATCTGCCAGGTCATTGGCGATATCGTTGGGTGATCGGCCTTCAATTTTGATACCATATATCGAAGCGATGTTTCGAAGCTTGGCAACATCGCGAATCATGTAACCTTCGGTTTGACCATTGGCGACGGCTTTCAATGTGAATGCCAGATCGCGACCATGATCTGAATGGGCGGCTGTACCAGCTGCGATTGCCCTCACCAGGTTACGCGCCTGGATGGT
The DNA here is from genome assembly GCA_003105035.1 of Anaerolineales bacterium. NCBI lineage: Bacteria > Bacillati > Chloroflexota > Anaerolineae > Anaerolineales > Anaerolineales bacterium. The sequence goes on from PQAL01000018.1 coordinate 99,056, forward strand.
GTCGATGGTCGCACCACATACACCCACCTGGCCTTCCTTGGTTAACCGGCATGGTCCCATTCCGCATTGCTTGCAGCACATCCCAGCCCCACCAATATTGCAGGGGACCATTTCTTCAGCCCGGCTAAAGGCAGTGTTAATTCCCAGTTCATCCGCTCGGATGAGCATCTCCTGGGCCGCAGGATCTGATGTCCTATCCTCGTTGCTTCTTTTACCTTTAAGTACCATTGATTAATCCTCCATTGGCTTTGAAATAATACCCATACCAGGGCAAGGCCAGAGAGGACGGCCCAGGTAGGCTACATTTTGTGCGAAAGTTACCGTTAATCGAGTCTGTTCGTAGGCTGCCGTATGGCGAAAATACGGCTTCAAGCCTTCGGTAGAATGGTAGGCTGTAGCACCTGACTCGATGGGTACAGTCCATTCCCCCAGGTATCCCGCCTCATCCAGCTTCATAGCAATTTGCAGGTCGTTGATCTTTTCAGGGTCGTAGGTCACCTCTACAACCTGGAAGGCGCTGCTGGCATACACATCTTCCACCCCAGGCAGCTCCAACAAAATCCGTCTCACCTCGGTAACATGGTGATCCCCGTACAGTGAGGGGGTCTCGAAAGTTACTTTTAGCATATGTTCCTCCAAAGGCATTGATAAGATATAGAATTAATGATGAATGCAAAAAAAGTGTATTATTTTAAGAAGTCGTCCTCCAGGATAGAATGTCAGCTTTTTTATGTACAAAACGCTTAAAATTGGTCATCGGTGGCCCGTAAACGCAAGATCAGGTGGGTTACATCGCGTAGCTCCCCATCTGGGAGCATGAAGTAGTCATCAAAAACGGTTTTTGGCTCAAATCCCAGGTTCTGGAAGGAGCGGATGATGGGTGTCTGGTCGCTGGGGATCTGTGCTTCGATCAGGTACAGATTGTGGCGCTTGGCAAGCTCAATCAAGCCCTGCAGCAGCCGGCTGCCTACGCCGCGGTGCCGGAAGTCCTTAGGAAGAAATATGCGTACTTCTGCTCGGTGCCGGGCAGGCCCCTGGTTGAGATGCAAGCTGGCCAGACCTACGATTCGGCTGCCAAATACAGCCACCAATGGAAATACCTTGGTATAGTCCAATTCATCTACCCACTGGTCGATAACCTTCGTATCGATGAGATTATGGCGCATATACTTCAAGTCATCCACTGATACTGGTCCGAATAGATCAATTAATGCCTGGCGATCGTCATGGGTGAGTGGGCGGAGTAGAATCCGGGCACCATCCTTTAGGGTGAACACCTGGCGGTAGATGAGATCTTCCTTGGTAACCATACCTGCGCTCCTTGGTCTACTAATTGCCTTATTTTGCCCATGCCGCAGCGAGCTGGACGCGTGCATAGGCCAGCCGTTCCATAGCTGCTTTCGCAGTCTCTCGCATTAAAATGCAATACAATCTTGGGTCTTTTTCAATCAGCTTGTTCAGTTCACCGGCATCGAACTTGATCACCCTGCTAGCCTGCTCTGCCTTGACCGTAGATGTAAACTTGTAGGGCTCGATAAACACGCTGATGGCGAATACCTCGCCGGGGTTGATTTCACCTACTAAAAAATCTTTGCGGGTGTTTGGGTGGAATTCTTCTTCCGACTTGTAATACAGGCTGACTCCGCCATCCATGAGTAGGTAAAATGCCGTAGCAGGCTGCCCTTCCTCGCATATAACAGCGCCTTTGGCGAAGGATTCCTCTTCAGCAATCATGGCAAATGCCTTGATCTGAGCGTCTGATAGTGAACCGAAGAATGGATAACGGCGAATAATTTCAGGTGAAACCATCGGGATTCCTCCTCAGTTTATAGATTGGTCTATGTTGGGTGCTTCTTCAGCACCTGATTCTATCAGTAAATCCTGAATAATTCTTAATGCTTGGGGGACAGCGGCAGCCACTGCCGGCGACATTTCATCTGAGAACTCGTATATCTTCTGAGATTCAACGGTTACAACCGATATAACCTCGGGCAGCTGAGCTCCGAGGGAAAGACCCATCTGAAGGGCATTCACCAGCGATGTGTCATGCGCTGAAGTCATATGCCCTGAGGTCAGGTTGGGTAAATCTTCAAGTTTATAGCAGCTAACGCTGCCCACGGGAGCCTGGTGAGTAATGATCGCGTCTATTAGAATTGCCCTGTCATAACCGATGAGCGCTTCCATTAAGCTAATTCCACCCAGTGCCAGGCATTCGATGGTTACGTTTGATGGAATACCTTGTGTCTTCTGTAGCTCTTGTGCAATCTGCCAGCCGATTCCATCATCTCCTAATATGGGGTTCCCCAATCCAACAACTAACGTTTTCACTTGGTTATGGTCTGATAAATTGAGTGAAGGCTCCAGGAGAGATTCCCAGAGCCTTCACTTCGTTCATTTAGCAATTCTGTTTTAGGATGTTAACGGTCTCGCCGTTGGCATCTTTGATGATGATCTCAAGTGGCATCTGACCGGGCAGGCTGTGCGTTGCGCAGCCGAAACATGGGTCGTAGGCTCGGAAGGCCATTTCAACCATATTGAGTATTCCTTCCGAAACTTCACCGCCCTTCTTGATCAGATTTTGAGCCGCCTTCTTGGTTGACATCTGGATGGGTGCATAATTGTTGGTTGTCCCAACGATCAGGTTGACCTTGGTGGTGATCCCGCGCTCATCGGTCCAGTAGTGATGGGTGAGTGTGCCGCGAGGCGCTTCAACGATACCCACACCTTCGGTGGGGGTTTCGGTCGGGATGGTGCGGAAGTTATCACTGGTGATTTCCGGGTCCGTTGCGAGTTCCACCCACCGCTCAGCTGCATAAAGCAGCTCGATCAGTCGGGCCCAATGGATCGCCAGTCGCTGGTGGACCGGTTTTCCGCCCAGGGTGCTATAGAACTTCTCGTATTCAGCCTGGGCTAATGGGGTGGCCATACCATCTGCCGCATTGAGCCGTGAGAGTGGTGTAGCCATGTAAACGCCCGAATCCTTGCCATCTACGAAACCTTTCCAACCAACTTTCTTAAGGTAGGGGAATTTCAGGTATGTCCATGGCTCGACATGTTCAGCGATCCAGTCCATATACTCATTGGCTGCGTACTTCCCCAAGCGCTTGCCTTCGGGGTCAACCACACTGACCTTACCGTCGTAGAAATTGACTTTATTGTTCTCATCGACGGTACCGATGTAATAGGTGTGGTGAGTGTAGATGTCTCCCAGGATCAGGTCGACGTATTCTTTATTGCCAAGGACGATATCGTTGAAGGCTTGCAGGGAGAACTGGGCAAATTCGATCGCCCAGCGGCCCATATTCTCGATCTCTACGCGTTGTTCCTCGGTGATACCTTTGGTCAATCCTCCAGGGATCGAAGTGCAGGGGTGAACTTTCCGCCCACCGATCATCTCAACCACGGTGTGGCCGTACTTGCGCATCTGAAGCACCTTGCCACCGATCTCCAGGCCCACCTTGTGGATGACACCCAGGATATTGCGCTCAGCAACCGGTGCAGTCGGCCCCATGATAAAGTCTGGGCCGGCCAGGGCATAAAAGTGGGTGGTATGGTCGGTGCAGTAGAAGGCGCTGTACAGCAGCTCGCGTAGCATCTTGCCAGTGCGAGGTGGATCGACATGGTACACAGCATCGACGGCTTTGGCACCTGCCATGTGGTGGGCCTCGGGGCACACACCACAGATGCGGTTGGTCAGAATGGGTACTTCTTCGACCTGACGGCCGACACAGAAGCGTTCAAAACCGCGCAGCTCAGGGATTTGGAAGTATGAGTTGGCGAAATTTCCCTCGTCATCCAGGAATATTTCGATCTTTCCATGGCCTTCCAGCCGGGTGATGGGGTCAATTGATATTCTTTGCATGGTTTCCTCCTCCGGTTATCCTTTCCACGCGGGTTTACTGAAGCGCAGCAGCGAGCCTGCCAGGTTGAAGCGGTAGAACTGCCCGGCTGGGTCGGGGATGCCTTCAAAGATCTTTTCAATCTCTGCCGGGTCGTTGCTATCTACCACCGAAGCTACTGCGGTCATCAGGCGTGATCCGTAATCTTCAGCACCTTCAGCGGGGCCGTAGCAACCAATGCAAGGGCTACCAGCTTTCGGGCACAGTGCTGAACAGCCACTGCGCGTGGCAGGGCCACTGCACAGCACGCCTTGCTCGAGGATGCACAGCTCGGGATCAATCATGATGTGTTGGATGCGCTCGAACTTCTTGATCTTCTTTTCGTTGCGCTTGCGGGTACATTCATCACAGACCGTAGAGTTACCCACGCCAATGACCGATCCAGCGGGAGGTAGCTCGGCTTTACCTTGCAGCACCTGGATCACCAGGTCGATCACAGCCGCGATCTGGTGAGACTCGGGCGGGCAACCAGGCATGTAGTAATCCACCGGCACGACCTGGTCCAGTGTCCGCACCACCGGGTAGAGCGTGGGGATATGTAGCTCGCCCTCAGGCACGCTGAATTTGGTGTTGGGGCGGATATTCTGGGGATTGTCAGTCGATGGTGTGCTGAATGCAGTGTCTACGATCTCCTGGATATTGCTCAGGTTAGCTAAAGCGGGCATACAGCCTTCATTGGCGCAAGAACCGAACGCCACCAGGAGCTTAGATTTCTTCCGTAAAAGTTTGGCGATATGCTCATTCTCGTCGTTGCGGATAGCCCCGTTGAACAGGGTGAGCAGGATCGAGCCATCTTCCATGGCTTCGACATCCTTGTACTTGGCGTCCATGGCAACCGGCCAGAAGACTACCTCGAAATTGGCATCCACATCCAGGATTTTCTCATGGATGTTGAGCACTGCGATCTCACAACCACCGCACGAAGCAGCCCAGTACATGGCAAATTTAGGTTTTCCGTTACCGCTCATGCCGACACCTCCTTGACCAGCATTTGCTCTGGCATGGCGAACATCTTCTCCAGGCCACCTCCACTGGTTGGCCACTGCAGAGGGCCTAGTTCCCTTACCTGCTCGACGAATTTGTTGACCTCATCGGTGAAAATGGCGCCTTCAGCTGCGCTGGCCCATAATAGTTTGATTCGGCCAGTCTCGATGCCCAACTGCGCCAGGGTCTTCTTGAGGATGACGAAGCGCCGCATGGCTTTATAGTTCTGCTCTACATAGTGGCAGTCACCAGGGTGACAGCCGGTGATCATCACGCCGTCCGCTCCCCCGGCAAAAGCCTTGAGCACGAAGGTTGGGTCAAGGCGTCCGGAGCACATCAGGCGGATCAGGCGGATGTTGGGTGAATATTTCATCCTGGCTGTGCCTGCCATATCGGCTGCGCGATAACTACACCAGTTACAGGTGAAACCGATGATTACGGGTTCGAATTGATCGCTCATATCGTTCTCCTTTTATGCCGGCACAGGCTCTGGCTCAAGTCGTTTGACATTGAGCAGTAAGAGGCCTTCGAGCTGAGCCAGGATTTGCTGGTCGCTGAAGCCAGTTCCAGTGATCGCACCGGCCGGGCAGCCTGCAACGCAGGTGCCACAACCCTGGCACAAGGCTGGGTTGACCTCGGATACCATCTTGTCTTCGTGGAACAGGATGGCACTGAACGGGCAAAGGTTGTTGCAGATGCGGCAGCCAGAGCACTTATCCTGGTTGACTGTCGCCCGGATGGGTTCCATAGCGACTTCTTTTTGCTGGATCTTGCCCATCACACGCGCTGCGGCTGCAGCGCCTTGGGCAACGCTGGCTGGGATGTCTTTCGGTCCCTGTGCAACGCCGGCGATATAAATACCATCGGTCATCGTAGCCACCGGATCGAGCTTCGGGTGCCTCTCGATAAGCCAGCCATCCGAGCTGCAAGAAAGGCCGAACATCCGTCCGACATCTTTTGCATCGTGGCGGGGTTCGAGCCCTGCGGAGAGCACTACCATATCAACCGGAATGCGGCGCTGCTTGCCGATCAGTGTGTCTTCGGCCTGGATGATCAGCTTGCCTTCTTCACCGGGATTGCGGGCTGCATCCGTCACTTCTGCCACACGCCCGCGGATGAAGTGCGTGCCTTCTTCCATGATGCGCTGGTAGAACTCATCGTAAGCCTTGGCTGGAGTGCGGATGTCGATGTAGAAATTGTACACTTCAGCGCCTGTCTTCTCATGCGCCAGGTGAGCAAATTTTAAGCTCTGCATGCAGCAGATGCTGGAGCAGTAATTGTTGTAATTCTTATCACGACTGCCCACGCAGTGGATGATGGCGATGGATTTCGGTACAGTCACCCCATCGCGTAAGAATACTTTGCCACCCGTTGGCCCAGCTGCATTGGTCAGGCGCTCAAACTCCAAGCTGGTGAAGACATTCGCCAGGCGCCCATAGCCATACTGGGGGATGCGTCGGGCGTCGAAAAGGTCATAACCTGTGGCCAGGATGATCTGCCCAACATCGATCTGTAAAGTAGTCTCTTCCTGGTTGAAGTTAATGGCATTGGTGGGGCAGAATTTCTCGCATGCCTTGCAAGTGCCTTTCTGGAAGAAGGTGCAGTTTTCCCGATCAATGACTGGAAACTTTGGCACAGCCTGGGGGAAGGGGGTGTAAACGGCTTTCCGGTAGCCCAATCCAGCTTCGAAGACTTCATCAACCACTTTCTTCGGGCATTTTTCCTGGCAGATACCGCAACCTGTGCAGGTAGCGGTGTCAATATAGCGGGGTTTTTGGCGGATGGTGACCTGGAAATTTCCTACGTAGCCATCTACGTGGGTTACTTCTGCCCAGGTGAGCAGGGTGATGTTGGGGTGATTCCCAACGTCGACCATCTTGGGGGTCAGGATGCAAGCAGAGCAATCGAGGGTGGGGAAAGTCTTGTCAAACTGGGCCATGTGACCGCCGATAGATGGTTCACGCTCGACCATGTAGACATGTGTTCCGCCATCCGCGATCTCAAGGGCCGCCTGGATTCCAGCGATCCCACCACCAACGACCAGCGTCGCAGGGTGAATGGGGACTCTGAGTGGGGTCAAGGGTTCATGCCAGATGATCCGCTCGACTCCGCCCGCCACGATGGCTTTCGATTTTTCAGTCGCAGCAACCTTATCTGAGTGGACCCATGAGACTTGCTCACGGATTGAAACAAGTTCGCACAGATACGGGTTCAACCCAGCGTTTTTACAGGCATTGCGGAAGGTTTTTTCATGCAGGTGGGGGGAGCAGGCAGCTACCACCACGCGGGTCAGGCCAAGTTCCTTGATATCCTTCTCGATCAGCTCCTGCCCAAGGCTAGAACACATGAACTTGTAATCTCGGGCGATCACCACTCCACGGTGCTTCAGCTGTTCAGCTGCCCACTTGGCAACATCAGCTACATCAACGGTGCCGGCGATGTTGCTGCCACAGTGACATACATATACACCAATTTTCTCTGTCATGGCTAACTCTCCTCCGGCATTCGTGGCATTGGAAGCTCTTCCTTGGAAGGTTTCTTCTTCTTGGTTGGTTCAGCTTCCGGCACCTGTACACCGATCTTGGCCAGTGCCTGCCGTGCATCCACCAGCTCTTTGCCAATGCCCAGCTCGCCAGCTGAAAAGCCGAAAGCTAAGCCCATCATCTGGGTGAAATACAGGACGGGTATGTGATATTTGGTCTTGAAAAAGCGGTTCACATCTCCCTGGTATGCATCCAGGTTTAGCTGACACATGGGGCACAGAGTGACGATGATATCCGCTTCATATTCAGCGGCATTCTGGAGTAATTGGCGGATCAACTCAAGCGCCACAGCCTGGCTGATTTGAGTCATGTGTCCACCGCAACAATGGGCTTTCATGGGGTAATCCACCACGGTTGCCCCGAGGCCCTTCATGATCTTATCGAGAGAGGTCGGATATTCGTAGTCGTCAAATTTCGACAGGTACCCCGGTCGGGTGATTAAGCAGCCATAATATGGGGCTACCTTTAAACCGCTGAGTGGTTTCGTGACTTTGGAGGCGATCGCTTCCACCCCGATATCTTCGATCATGATCTCCAGCAGGTGCCTTGCTCGAACGGAGCCGGGGGTATAGTGCAAGTCACCGGCAGCCAGAGCCAGATTGACGTTCTTAGCCAGTGTAGCGTCTTCACTCAGATAGTGATCGGCCTTGGCCATGTTGAGGAAGCACATGCTGCATGGGGCAGCCACCTGTTTCCCGTCGGTGAGCTGTTTCTCTGCCAGAGCCAGGTTGCGGGTGATGAGGGCATAAGCTGCCATGCGGTTAAGCGTCATGTACTCGGTGGCACCGCAGCAGTTCCAATCTTCCAGTTCCTGGAATTCGATTCCCAAAGGCTTGGCGACTGCCAGTGTAGACATGTTATATGAAGCTGCGTTTTTCTCAAGCGAGCAGCCGGGATAATATCCGTATTTCATATCTCACCTTCCAGTTCCTTGGCCTTTGCCAGGATTGCCTTCAGATTATCCATACCCTTGATCTTCTTTGGGGTGATGTCGATACGGCCTTTGCGGAGCAGTCCCGTTGCCATGGGCATGATCTTTGGCATATCCAGGGGATGGTACTTGAGATGGTACCAGGTCGCCAGCCCGAGCTCAAAACTTCGGCCGTAATTCTCAACATAGTGGATGAATGTTTGTGAAAACGGGGGGGCGTCTGCGGAAGACGAATCTTGATAATACTTCTCTTGAATGGAGAATCTCTTGAGTGTGTACATCAGGTCAGTGACGTGCACTTCTTGAGGGCAGCGTACCGTGCAGTAATAACACGACACACAGTACCAGGGAGTATTGCTGCTCAATACCTGGGTCTCCATACCCGCCTTGATCATTGCGAACAGGGCACGTGGTGTGTGATCCATATCGGCGCCTGAGGGGCAAGAGCCTCCACAGGTGCCACACTGGATGCACATCTCCAATCGAGGTGTTCCAGGTGTTGCAGCTACTACTCTGTCAAAAATCGTTGGAGCTCTTGCTTGCGTTGTGGCTTCCGCCATAGAAACCTCCTCTTAAATTAATACTTCCGGGTTGCCCGGTGGTTAAAATTTGGTGCTTTTGTCATTTAAATACAATAACCAAGTCTTCAAACTGTTACCAACGACTGTAACATACATTAAAACAATACATCTAAAAGGCGATGAATATATTATTGTCGAACCAGAATATCATTACCAGTGGATAAGTACATACAACATTAGTGATAATTGTCACGGGTATTATTTTGGAAGATAACTATCTTATTGCTTACGCGGTAAAATTATGCCAATCAAAAGTGCGGGAGGAAGGTATGAAACCATCGCAAGATTTAGAAAATCGCGCCATTAACACCATTCGATTTTTAGCTGCTGATGCAGTTCAGAAAGCAAATTCGGGCCATCCAGGGTTACCCATGGGAGCGGCTGCTGTGGCATACACCTTGTGGACACGCCATCTTCGCTTTAATCCGCGCAATCCTAAATGGCCAGGTCGCGATCGTTTCATTCTTTCTGGTGGTCACGGATCAGCACTGCTTTATACGCTGCTTTATCTAACCGGATATGATCTCCCGCTTGAACAGCTTATGAATTTTCGCCAATGGGGAAGCCAGACCCCTGGACATCCAGAGTACGGTCTAACCCCAGGTGTTGAAGTGACCACAGGCCCGCTCGGACAGGGTTTTTCCAACGGAGTGGGTATGGCGATCGCTGAAGCTCATTTGGCTGCCGAGTTCAATCGCCCAGGCCACAAAGTGATTGACCATTATATTTACGCGATCGTGACGGATGGTGATCTAATGGAAGGCGTATCGTCAGAAGCGGCTTCACTCGCCGGTCACCTGGGTTTGGGAAAACTTGTTTACCTCTATGATGATAATCACATCTCCATCGATGGTAGCACGGAAATTGCTTTTACTGAAGACAGGGCAGCTCGCTTTGCAGCCTACGGTTGGCACGTCCAAAAAGTACTGGATGGGAACGACACTGCTGCAGTGCACCGGGCGATCTCGCGCGCCAAGGGCGACCCTCGACCATCATTAATCCTCTGCCGGACGCACATCGGGTATGGCCTTCCCACCCGCCAGGACACTTCCAAAGCCCATGGTGAGCCTCCCGGCGAGCAGGAGCTGAATGGTGCCAAGGAAAAACAGGGCTGGCCACTCGACCCCAAGTTCTTTGTGCCCGAAGATGTCCTGGCGTTCTTCCGAAAGTCGATCCGGCGCGGCAACCGGGCTGAACGATCTTGGCGTAATGAGCTGAAAGCATACCTGGCTGAATACCCTGAGCTGGATACCGAGCTGGAACGGCGTTTAATGGGTGATTTGCCGGCACAATGGGATACTGATCTGCCCATCTTCCCAGCTGATCCCAAGGGAATGGCAACCCGAGCTGCATCAGGCAAGGTGATCAATGCACTGGCTCCCAAGCTGCCGGAATTGATCGGTGGCTCAGCTGACCTGACCCCCTCCAACGATACTTGGATCAAGGATATCCCAGATTTCCAACAAGTGACCCCTGGGGGACGCAATTTTCACTTTGGCGTGCGTGAGCACGGTATGGGTGGGGTGATTAATGGGATGTCAGTTCATGGTGGTGTCATCCCGTATGGTGGCACCTTCTTGGTCTTTTCCGACTATATGCGGCCGGCGGTGAGGCTTTCAGCATTATCGCACTATCCCAGCATCTGGATTTATACGCATGACAGCGTTGGACTTGGTGAAGATGGACCCACGCATCAACCGGTTGAACATTTGGCGGCATTACGGGCGATCCCCAATCTGGTTGTTATCCGCCCGGCAGATGCCAATGAGGTGACCGAAGCATGGAAGGAAGCCATCTCCCGTCGTCATGCACCGACAGCCCTGATATTAACCCGCCAGGCGATCCCTATCCTTGACCGCACTATTTACGCCTCTACGGAGGGCTTGCATAAAGGCGCATACATCCTGGCAGACATGGGTGATGAGCGACCGGAGCTGATCTTGATGGCATCCGGTTCGGAGGTGTGCCTGATCACCGAGGCTGGAGCGCGGCTGGCCAGCGAAGGTGTGAATGTCAGATTGGTCTCATTCCCAAGCTGGGAATTGTTCGAAGCCCAGGATGATGTTTATCGCAACGAGGTGCTGCCCCCAGATATCACGCTACGGCTTTCTGTTGAAGCCGCGGTAGCACAGGGTTGGGAGAAGTGGGTGGGCGACCATGGAACTAGTATATCCATCGAACACTTCGGAGCCTCAGCACCTTACAAGACTATTTTCGAACATTTCGGTTTTACCGTTGATAATGTCATCCAGCGTGCACGCCAGCTTGTGATGGATGGTAAGGTATAGTCGCTTTTCAAAAATTTTTTAATTGTTCTTGGTTCGAAGAATTTCGGAGCTACTTATGATAATCGCTCTTGCTTGTGATCATGGTGGATTTCCACTGAAAAACATCATAAAGGAGTGTGTGACGGAGAGCGGTCATGTGTTGCTCGATCTCGGCACAGACAGCACACAGCCCGTTGATTACCCTGATTTTGCTAAAAAATTAGGCCTGGCCATCACGCGTGGCGAGGCGGAACGCGGCATCTTGATCTGCGGTTCAGGGGTTGGTGCAAGCATCGCTGCCAATAAAATCAAGGGGATTTATGCAGGTCTATGCCATGATACATACTCAGCTCACCAGGGGGTGGAGCATGACAACATGAACGTCCTGTGCCTGGGGGCCAGGGTGATCGGTGATGAATTAGCTAAAGAGCTGGTGGCGGCATTCTTAATGGCACAGTTCTCATATGGCAAGCGTCATGTCCGTCGCGTAAATAAGGTCTATGAGCTTGAAAAAGGGAGAATTTTAGAATAAAGGTGGAAAAATGTCTACAAAGATTAATAAACTAACTGACCTCGGTCAGTCTATCTGGTTGGATTATGTGGAACGCCGTATCCTTGTAAACGGCGAATTAGCACGATTAATTGATGAAGGGGACGTGAGGGGATTGACTTCAAACCCAAGTATCTTCAATAACGCTATCGCGAAATCGAAGGACTACGATTCTGCCCTGGTCCCCATGTCTTGGGCGGGATACTCGGACAAGCGCATCCTCGAGCAGCTGATGATCGAGGATATCGAGCGGGTTGCCGACCTATTACGACCATTATTCAATCGTACGCACGGCGGCGACGGGTTCGTCAGCCTTGAGGTACAACCTGAGCTTGCCAATGATACCGAAAAGACGATCGCGGTGGCACAGCGATATTGGGAAACCGTCAATCGGCCCAACGTGATGATCAAGATCCCAGCTACCCAAGCCGGCCTGCCTGCCATCCGTAAATCCACCGCCGCAGGAATCAATGTGAATATTACCCTGATCTTCTCAATTGAACGATACAAGGAAGTCATGGAGGCCTATTTATCGGGTTTAGAAGACCGCCTGAAAGCCGGTAAACCTGTTGACCATATCCATTCAGTTGCCTCGTTTTTCGTCTCGCGCATCGACTCAAAAGTGGATAAATACCTTTCGCAGGTGATTCAAACTTCGCCTGAGCATGCGAAAGTTGCCCAGGCCTTGCAAGGTAAGATCGCTGTGGCCAATGCCCGGCTTGCCTATCGGGAGTTCCGTGTCGTATTCGAAAGCGAGCGGTTCCGAAGCTTGCAGAAGCAGGGTGCTACCATCCAGCGTGTTTTATGGGCTTCGACGAGCACGAAAAATCCCGAGTATCCCGACACGATGTATGTGGACGAGCTGATTGGAAATTACACCGTCAATACTGTTCCTCCACAGACATTGGAGGCCTTCAAGGACCACGGTAAAGTGGAGCTGACGATTGAAAAGGACCTGGATAAAGCACAAAAAGCGTTTTCGGAACTGGAAGCTGTCGGTATCTCAATAAAAAAGGTCACAGCGGAGCTTGAGGAAGAGGGGGTGAAGGCGTTTTCGGATTCTTATGAATCATTATTTGCCACGGTAAAAACCAGGTGTGAGGTAGCTGTTAACCAACTGGGTGAACTGGCCGAACCTGTTGCTGTCCGAATCTCAAAATTCGAAGCCGAGCAATTCCTTAAGCGCTTCTATGCACTGGATGGATCGCTCTGGACTGATGATCCGAAAGGTCAGGAGGAAGTGCGTATTCGCATGGGTTGGCTGGGCTTGCCTGAATCAAGCAAAGCCTTGCTACCCGGATTAAGTAAATTCACTACACAGGTGAAGGAGGCTGGATACACACAAGCCTTACTGCTTGGGATGGGGGGCTCATCTCTGGCAGCTGAGGTGATGAGCCTCATCTTCGAGAATGAAGCTCAGGGGTTGAAGCTCACCATCCTGGACTCCACCGATCCTGGCCAGGTGCTTGCGGCTGCCCGAGGAAACCCAGTTCCGACCACCTTATATATTGTATCCAGCAAATCTGGTGGAACGGCTGAAGTCAATGCCATGTTCGATTATTTCTGGCAGGTTGCACGGCGTTCTGTCGGCGAACGAGCCGGTGAGCATTTTATTGCCATCACAGATCCAGGGACGTCCCTGGAGAAACTGGCATTCGAAAAGAACTTCCGTAAGATTTTCCTCGCTGACTCGAAGGTGGGTGGCAGATACTCTGCCCTCACCGCATTTGGTCTGGTGCCGGCAGCCTTGATGGGCATCGATATAGCCCAGCTACTCGATTGCGCTGCCTGGATGTCTTCAGAAAGCAGCTTATCTCAGCCCGTTGGACGAAATCCCGGCGTGGTTCTCGGGACTGTACTGGGTGAAGCAGCCCTGCTCGGTCATGACAAACTCACCATACTTTCCGACCCTGAAATTGCACCTATTGGTGCTTGGTTGGAACAACTTGTGGCTGAAAGCAGTGGTAAGCTGGGGAAGGGTATCGTTCCAGTAGCGGGTGAACCGACATCCAAACCCCAAATTTACGGTTCTGACCGCTTGTTCGTTTACTTCCGCAGGTCTGGGGAGCTTGATCAGAAAGTAAAACAGCTACGTAAGGCCGGCCAACCGGTGCTGACCCAGGAATTTACCGAAGATTATGACCTGGGGGCCGAGTTCTACAAATGGGAACTGGCGGTGGCGACAGCCTGTTCCGTGCTTATGGTGAATGCTTTTGACCAGCCTGATGTGCAAGATAGTAAAAATCGGACGGTTGAAAAGATCGCCTATTATCAGAAGCATCACAGCTTTATAGAGGAGAAGCGACTCCTCGTAGGTCAGGGTGTGGAGATCAGCGGCAAGCTCAATATCGATGGAAGCGGGTTTGAGACGGTTGTTAAAAAATTTATTCTCTCTGGGAAACCAGGGGATTACGTAGCAATCAACGCCTACCTTGCTCGAGATCAAAAAAATACCGCCTCCTTGCGAAAGTTACGCCAATGGATATTGGAACACTCAAAAATGGCCACGATGGTCGGTTTTGGACCACGCTTCCAGCACTCTACCGGGCAGCTGCACAAAGGTGGATACAATCGGGGCTTATTCCTGGTAATCACGGCTACACCCAAGAAGGATATTGAAATCCCTGGCAAGGGCTTAAGCTTCGGCGTGCTTGAATATGGTCAAGCGCTTGGTGATATCGAAGCCTTGGAAGCACATGGCAGGCGGGTGTTACATATCCACCTGGCCTCTCCAGACTTGTTGCATACTTTTGTAGAAAAGATCACCCGATGATTAAATAAAAAATGCCGGAGTGTGTAAACCAGCCTCCGGCATTTTTCAGATCAATTTTTGGTTACTACCGCTTGGGCGGCTTGTTTTTCCATGTGCTCTCGCACAAGCTCGCGCCGCAAGACTTTCCCTACCGTCGTTTTGGGTAGTTCCTTTCTAAATTCCACCTCAGTAGGCACTTTAAATGGTGCCATATTCTTCTTACAATAGTCTCGGATCTCTGCTTCAGTGGCGGTTTCACCGGGTTTGAGGACTATCCAGGCTTTGACAGTTTCACCCCGATAAGCATCTACTACACCGGCGACACCCACCTCCATCACTTTGGGGTAAGTGGAGATCACTTCTTCTACTTCACGCGGCCACACCTGGTAACCACCCGGTTTGATCAATTCTTTCTTGCGGTCCACAATGTAGAAGTACCCATCTTCATCCATTTTAGCGATATCACCCGTGTATAGCCAGCCATCCCGCAAAGTGTTGGCTGTTTCGGTGGGCATATTGTGGTAGCCTTTCATCACCTGCGGGCCTTGAATGCACAACTCACCGACTTCGCCAGGTTTAAGCGGGGTGATGCCATCGTCCAGGCTGATGATCCGGCAGTCAACATCGGATAATGGTAAACCGATGGAGCCTGTGCGGATGTCTCCATATAATGGATTGCAATGCGTGGCTGTAGGAGCTTCCGATAATCCATAACCTTCGACCAGTTTTCCACCTGTCAACGCTTCGAATTTCTCTTTGGTCTCCCTCATCAATGGCGCCGAGCCTGAGATACAGCCTTTGATCGAGCTCAGGTTATATTTTCCGGCGATGACTTCTGGGTGGTTGTTGATCGCATTGTACATGGTTGGTACGCCGGGGAATATGGAAGCTTTGTATTTCTGGATACTGTCTAGCACATCAGCCATATCGCGTGGATTGGGAATCATCACCATCGCTGCTCCTGTGCGGATGGCGAACAACATACCTGCCACCATACCATAGACATGGAAGAGAGGAATTGCCATCAAGACGGTTTCCTTACCGTCTTCAGCAGTGGGCATCCAGCTGCGTACCTGCAGGGCGTTCGCCACCAGGTTGCGGTGTAGGGCAATGGCGCCCTTCGAGATACCAGTGGTTCCTCCGCTATACTGAAAAATGGCGGTATCTTCCGGGCCAAGATCCAGCTTCGGCCGGTCCTCCACTTTGTGACTGGCAAGGAGGTCTTTGTACCAGATATCGCCAGCAGCGAGCTCCACTCGGAAGCCGCCTTTTTTTTCCTTGGCAAGCCCAAATAGTACTGCCAGTAATGGAGGCAGGTATTCTTTAATGTTCGTCACGATGACTTTCTTTATTTTGGTGTTCGGCTGGGCTTGCTTGACCAGGTTGTAGAAGTTGCTCATCACAAAGATAAATTCGATTCCCGCATCGTTCACCTGGTGGATGATTTCTCTAGCGCTATAGAGAGGGTTGATCGATACCACTACCCCCCCGGCCTTCAGGATGGCAAAGAAAGTAATGACAAATTGAGGCGTGTTGGGCATAAATATACCAACCCGGTCTCCTTTTTTAATGCCTAGTTTTGCAATACCTGCCGCCAGGCGATCAGTAATTTCATCCATCTGACGATAGGTGGTTACCGCCCCCTTGAAAATTGTGCATGGACTATCGGGATATTTTCGTGCCGATTCTTCCAGCAAGCCAAATAATGGAATCGCTGGGTAATCAATATGCTGTGGAACACCCTTGTCGTAATGCTTAAACCATGGACGATCATCCATCGTTCTCCTCCTTTGGCAGAATGGTTGATTGATTGATCAATATTAGTATAGGATTTTAAAGGGTGGATGTCAATTAGCAATCCAAAGAGCAACCCAAAGAGTTCTCGTCCACAAGGAGCTAATTTGCTAGCTGGTATTATTTCGGCTCAGCCACTCTGTAATCTGCCTGGATATCGCCTCGATTGGATCCGCTCCCGATTGAAACCAGTGGATTTCCGGGTCGTTTTCCTTGAACCAATTCGCCTGGCGCCTTACGAATTCTCTCGTACGGCGCTTCATCAGGATTACCGCTTCATCCAGCGATATTTCTCCTTGCAGGTACGCAACAATCTCCCCATAACCGATAGCCGTCATGGTCGGCAAGTCGGGTGAATATCCCTGGTTAAGCAATGTTCTGACTTCATCAATCAGACCCGCCTCCATCATTTTTTGGATGCGATCGTCAATTCGCTGGTAAAGCTCAACCCTCGGATAGGTTAACCCGATAAGTAATGTCTGGTAGAGCTTGTACCCGGTTTCTTTTTGATCCGAAAACCTTTTGCCGGTGGAAAAAATCACTTCCAAAGCCCGAATCGTGCGCCTGATATTGGTGGGATCAATGGAGTGAGCTGCCACTGGGTCCAGGATCTCGAGCTTGGTGTGGATGGCCTGTGCACCGATGGTATCTGCCCAGCGTGAAAGTACGTTTCGCAGCAGGGGATCAGGTTCGACGGCAGGCATTCTCCATCCTTCAACGACTGCCCGGATGAATTGTCCCGTGCCACCTACCAGGAAAGGCAGATGCCCTCGCGCATGGATCTGGCGAATTGCTTGACTTGCCTCGTATTGAAATAGCCCCAGGCTCCAGGATTGGTCAGGCTCAGCGACATCGATCAGATGGTGAGGAACGAGTGCTCGCTCAGTTAGTGTAGGTTTGGCTGTCCCGATATCCATACCCTTGTAGAAAAGGCGTGAATCGGCAGAGACAATTTCCCCTTTATGCATCCTGGCAAGTTTAATGGATATTTCTGTCTTACCCGAGGCAGTGGGTCCAAGAATGACTACAAGGGGAACCGTTGCCTGTTTGGGTTCTTCTATTGAGATATCTTGGCTCGCTTCAGGAGACGACATTCTCGAAATGTTCGATCAAAGGTGGTAAATTGCCGGTCTGTAGCTGGATGGCAATTGCATCGATGCGCCACTCATTTGTAATTCCCGGATGCTCTGCCATATAGTACTCGGCACTATTACGCATGTGTTCTAATTTACGCGGCGTGATTGATACTTCAGGGGGGCCAAATGATTTGCTTGCTCTGGTTTTTACTTCAATAAAGGTGATCACCCCAGCCTGGCTGGCAACCAGGTCGATTTCGCCGTATGATGAGTGCCAGTTGGTCTCAAGGATTGTGTAACCTTTATTTTTTAAATACTCGGCAGCGATTGATTCCCCGTGTTTACCTAAAGTACGCAGTCGGGTTGATTTCATCGAAACCTGTCAAAAAAGCGAGTAAACCTGTAGCGCGGGCTCTTTTTTCGCTTCTTTGTTGATTCGATTAGTCGACAATAATGCTGGAGTGTGGCGTTGGTTGTGGTCTGAATATCGTACTTTTCGGAGGATTTTATTGCATTTTCCCCCATGGTTCGGCGCATCTCATGGCTGGTCGAGAGCATCACAAGCTTTGCAGTAAATTCAGCCAGGTCATCTGAGGTTACCAATCCATTTATCCCATTTTCAATGATATCTCCACTTCCCGGTGCATCGATTCCCAAAACAGGCAGGCCGGCAGCCATTCCTTCTACTGTTGACAACCCGAACGTTTCTGCACTGGAGGGGGTGACGAATATGTCTGCTGATGCCAGGTAGCGCGGGATGTCGCGATAGTCAACCAGCCCGGTGAAATGCACCTTATTTTCCAGGCTCATATGCCTCACCTGTGCAGCCAGATTCTCATGGTCGGGTCCCTCCCCCACAAGAAGCAAGCGGACGTTCTTGTAAGTCATCGCCACACCATAAAAAGCGCGCAGAAGCAAGGTGAGATTCTTCTCCGGTGATAAACGGCCCACATAGATCGAGATGACATCCTCCTTTGAAAAACCGAATTGCGCCCGATCAACCGGCAGGATTTTCTGCCGATAAGCTGTCAGGTCTACGCCGTTTGGGATAATATCAACGGGTGTAACCAGGCCAAAATGATCCTCAAGCACGTGTTTTATGCTCAAGGTCGGGACGATCACCAGGTCACAGGCATTGTAGAAGGGTGATAAATATGCTTTTAATGCTGCGTCTCCGATGGAATCTGGCAGGATCGGTAGATACGCCTGGGCCATCAGGTCGTAACGGGTATGGTTGGTGAATATGATCGGGATGTTGCGAGGCACGCAATAGCGCATGGCCAGAGAACCGCTGACGAATGGATGGTGGATATGGCAGATGTCCATGGAGTAAAGCAACTGGCGGGCAGCTTTACTGTAATGCAAGTTGAGATAGAATCCCGTGTCCACCACGGCAAGGCCACTGGTGCGAATGATGTTTTTTTCATCATCCACCATTTCGTCGTCTCCAAATGTGAAGATGTAGACTTCATGGCCTTCCTTCTCCAACCAGCGCTTACTCAACTCAATAGAGTTGGTCACACCACTGATATGTGGCTTGTATAGATCAGCCATCATCCCGATTCGCATGCTATCCTCACACAGGCAATGCTAAGCTATTGGTAGAAATACGTCAAGGCAATCAGGCTTCTTGGTAATTTACCGTTGGGGGAGTAAAATCATGCTATGGAATCTCATCGAGACGCTCAGAATCTGCCTAATATTGATCACCTGAGCGTGTTAGCTGCAATGATCGTAATGGCATATATTCTTGCCCGTTTCATCAACTTGCCTGCCTGGCAAATATCTCAGCAATTGCCGGGTTTATATATCGGCTTCACCATTAATGTTAATCTGATTACCGCTGTGCTGGTTGCCCTAATGACTGCTGCTGGGGCAAACTGG
Organism: Anaerolineales bacterium; assembly: GCA_003105035.1. Classification (NCBI taxonomy): domain Bacteria; kingdom Bacillati; phylum Chloroflexota; class Anaerolineae; order Anaerolineales; species Anaerolineales bacterium. The sequence continues at coordinate 118,317 of PQAL01000018.1, forward strand.
CTAATGAGTAGCCACCCGGCGAATGAAGGCAGGCAAAGCCTGGTTCACTCCATCCTCCCTGCGTTGACGGCTCTGGCGATCGGGATTCCTCTGGGTGGTGTACCGGTCGGTGTGGGTTGGTGGATAGGGTTGATCAGCGGGGCGGTGATTTTAGTCTTGGTTCTGATCGCTGAGTATATTGCTGTTGATCTCCAGGATGTACGCTTGCCCTGGGCCAGTGCTGCATTATCAGCTACCTCGTTTGCCTTATTCCTCCTGTTCGCAGGTGCTTTGCGAGGTGCTGAAGTTCGTCTGCTATTCAATGTGCCTGCCCTGGTGTTTGCTGCCTGGTTAGTGAGCCTACGGGTCACCAATCTTAGGTTGCATGGCATTTGGACTATCTATGAATCAGCGATTATCGCCTTCCTTATCGGGCAAGTTGCGGCAGCTTTCAATTATTGGCCCCTGACGCCGGTGGCTTTTGGGTTGGTATTACTGGGTCCTTCCAATGCACTGATCAGCCTTTTTTGTAATCTTATAGAAGAAAAACCTTTCCGAAATGTGATTATCGAGCCAGTAATTAGCCTGGTTGTTGCCTGGAGCGCGGCATTGGTCCTGCGATGAACCCGTCTTTTTCCGGGATTATCCTATCCCCCAGCCATTGGGCTCAGCTGTTGGAAGATGTGAAATCTAGGCTATCTGAGGAAGCCTGTGGTTTTGTGCTCGGCGAGCATAACCAGGCCAGGATGATTATCCCTGTAGAAAACGTGCTACATGACCCATACCGCTTCCGTATGGACCCACAGGAGGAATTAGAAGCTTTCCTGTTGGCAGAAAAACAGCAATGGGATGTCCTCGCCGTCTATCATTCGCATCCGCAGGGAATCAGTCAGCCATCGGCGACCGATACTGCCGAACTAACTTTTCCTGGTATCGTCTATTTGATCTTGTATCAATTCAGCAATCATTGGCAGTGTCGTGCCTTCTTGATGGAATCTGGTGCAAGCGTAAGCGAGGTCCCATTCATTATTTCTAGCAATGCGTAACTTTGGAAACTTGCCTGGGTTGATTAAACTACGAGAGAGAGTCAGGAGAAATTCATAATCTAAATGGTGCTTTATATTTTTCTTGCTTTACTTTTAGCGTATATCATTGGCTCGATTCCCAGTGGTTTGATCATCGTAAAGCTCTCAACAGGTAAGGATATTCGCTCAGTCGAGAGCGGTCGTACAGGTGGGACGAATGCCATGCGTGCTGCGGGGATCTGGGCAGGACTGGCGACCGCCATCCTGGACGTTCTCAAAGGTGTGAGTGCAGTCTTTGTAAGTCACCTTCTTGTCCCAGGGGTTCACGTCTGGCTGGAGGTACTGGCTCCCTTTCTGGCAATCATTGGCCATAATTATTCAGTTTTCCTGATTGAACGAAAGGAAACAGGATGGCTTCGCTTCCGCGGCGGGGCAGGGGGAGCTACTTGCCTGGGTGGATCGATTGGATTATGGTTCCCCAGCGTACTTATCATCCTGCCGGTTTGCGGTTTGATCTATTATTTCGGGGGATATGCCTCAGTAACCACCTTAAGTGTGGCGCTGCTATCAACTTTGATATTCGCTTATCGAGCCTGGATGGGTTTTGGTCCGTGGCAGTATGCTGTCTACGGACTGCTGTCTTTCTGCGCCTTGGCTTTGGCATTAAGGCCAAATATTCAGCGGCTGATCAATGGAACTGAGCGGGTTGTTGGGTTGCGTGCGAAAAAACGCCGACCTTCACTATAGCTTATTCTGAAGTTTCTTCCTCTTCATCAAAATACTCTTCATCACCCTCAAGTGGGTTGGCTTTGGGAAGCGCACCATACATCTGGTAGTATAAAGCGCGCAGGTTACGACGATGCAACTCCTCCGCCAGGCCACCGATCAACACTCGGCTCTTACCACAGTCTTCCACACCGATCTCCGATAGGATTTCTTGGGGATACTTGCGGCGGGCTGCTTTTCTTACTGCCTTACGCAGCGCAGATAGATAAGCCAGGTTTTCCTTGACTACCCCGTCGATCTCGCCTCTCAACACAATATCACCGTGGCCTGGAACAACGTTTTCCAGGCCCATTTTGCTGATTTTTTTCAGGGAAGCGATCGTGTCATCGATATTACCATCCACGATATAGGGCAGCGCCATGAAAGCATCGCCGGCGAATAACACTCGGTCTTCTTCGACTAACACGCCGATATTATCCGCACACGGGCCGGGGAGTGGGAACATGGATAACGTCTTCTTACCTACTCGGAGAATCAGGTAGCTTTCATCGAAGGTCAATTGGGGCAGGACGATCTTTACCCTGCGGAAAGAGGGATTTTGCTTGCGCGCTTCCAGCAAAGATTGTTGTCCTTTGCCTGCCAGTTCTTTACGACTGAGTGCATGGGCGACAATGGTGGCCCCTGGGAAGAAACAATTTCCCCAGGCATGATCAGCATGATAATGTGTGTCGATCACGTATCGCACAGGTAGATTAAGATCCTGCTCGATAAAATCCCTGATCTGAAGGGTCTCTTCCGGGATGGCCAGGGTGTCAATCACCACTGCCCAGTTCGGGCCGATCACTGCACCAGCAGTTACCTGGGCATACACATCGCTTTGAAAATAATATACATTATCAGCTACGCGCTCACGTTGCATGGTAACCGATCCTGATCCATAAATATATTATTTCTCCACCTTCTTATGATGAAAGATGAGAGATGGAGTGACACTGCCACTCCTTTAATAACGTCCTGTAGGATAGCACAAATGAAACCCAAAAGTCAAGTCCATTTGTCATGAATTCGCAAGGAAGTGCCCGGATATATGATTGACCACCCATTAGAAAATGGGTATAATCACGGAAATTAATATCCAGTAGCATTACCAGGAGGAGTAGGCGATTGATGCGCTGTCAGAGAATGTGAGGCCATTGGCTGAAAGCCTCACTCAGCAATTTCCACCGAATGTCGCCTGGTAGAACTGTCGAAGAACGTGCCTTCCTGGCTTTAGTAGACCGACACGGGTAAGCCCGTTACAGCGTAACCTGATGTTTGTCAGGGCGAGTGCACCAGGATAGCTGGTGAAGTGAGGTGGTACCGCGAAAGTTGAGCCTTTCGTCCTCATATGGACGGAAGGATTTTTATTTAAGTAAATGAGCAGTAAAGGAGGTTTTTATCATGATCGATCTACCGAAAGCATACGATTTTAACTCCACCGAAGACAGAATTTACCGGATGTGGGAGGAGAATGGTTACTTCCCGCCGGTGAATGATCCCAATAAACCCGGCTTCGATCCGACTCGAAAGCCCTACGTGATCTCTATTCCCCCACCCAATATCACGGGCGAGCTTCACCTCGGTTCCGCATTATTCGTCTCTCTGGAAGATTTGATGATCCGTTATCATCGCATGAAGGGCATTCCATCCTTGTGGGTTCCAGGTTCCGACCATGCCAGCATTGCCACACACCTACAGATCGAAAAGGCATTACGCCGCGAGGGGATCACTCGCGAGCAGATCGGCCGCGAAGAATTCCTTAAACGAGCCTGGGAATGGAAGAACAAGTATGGTGGCATCATTACCAGCCAGATTCGCCGGCTGGGTGCTTCGTGTGACTGGAGTCGTGAGCGCTTTACCATGGATGAAGGTCTCTCGCGCGCGGTACGTGAAGCTTTCGTGCGTTTATACGAAAAAGGTTTGATTTATCGTGGTCCGAGGCTGATCAATTGGTCCCCAGGTCTGAAGACGGCCGTGTCTGACCTGGAAGTGGAATATTCAGAAGAGATGGGTAAGCTGTATTACTTTAAATACATGCTGGCGGGCTCAAAAGACGAATTTATCCCGGTGGCTACCACACGGCCAGAAACCATCCTGGGGGATACGGCTGTGGCGGTTCATCCCGAAGATGAGCGTTACCGAAAATACGTTGGCCGAAAAGTGATTGTTCCCATCCTGGGGCGAACGATACCCGTGATCGCGGATGAGTATGTTGATCGTGAATTTGGAACCGGCGCATTAAAAATCACCCCAGGTCATGATCCAAATGACTACCAGATAGGTCTGAAGCATGGCTTGGAGATCATTTCTGTCCTGGATCCAGATGCGCGAGTAAATGAGAACGGTGGACCGTACCGAGGCCAGGATCGTTTTGATTGCCGTAAGCATCTGTGGGAAGACATGCAGACTGCAGGCCTGGTGATTAAAGAGCAGGATTATTTGATGAATATCCCCCGTTCGCAGCGTGGGGGGGAGATCATTGAGCCGATGATCTCAATGCAGTGGTTCCTACGCATGGAATCACTGGCAGAACCAGCCCTGGAAGTGGTCAGGTCGGGTCGCATTCGCATCGTACCCGATCACTTCACCAAGGTTTATTACAACTGGCTGGAAAATATCCAGGATTGGTGTATATCACGCCAGCTGTGGTGGGGCCACCGCATTCCAGTCTGGTACTGTAAAGCTTGCGGTGATGTGACCGTCTCACGGACTGATCCAACCACGTGTGCCCATTGTGGGAGTAAAAACATCGAGCAGGACTCGGACGTCTTGGATACCTGGTTCTCATCCGCCCTGTGGCCTTTCTCCACCCTGGGTTGGCCAGATGAGACTCCAGATTACTGCTATTTCTACCCGACGACAATGATGGAAACAGGCTACGACATCTTATTTTTCTGGGTAGCTAGGATGATCATGTTTGGCCTTGAATTTACCGGCAATATCCCGTTCAGCCAGATCTATTTGCATGGGATCATCCGGGATGCTCAAGGAAAAAAGATGAGTAAATCTTATGATAATGTCATTGATCCATTGATCGTCATGGATGAATATGGCACGGATGCGCTCAGGTTTTCCATGCTGGTGGGCTCCACACCCGGTAAGGACATGAATGCCAGCATCAAGCAGGTTGAACCCAATCGTAATTTCATCAACAAGGTGTGGAATGCCAGCCGCTTCATCATCACCAGCCTGGAAAAGGTGACCGTCAAGCCATCGACAGAACTGGAGTGGACTCTGGCAGATTCCTGGATCTGGTCACGCACCCAGGAGCTCATCCGCAATGTAGAGCGCTTGTTCCAGACCTACCAATACGGTGAAGCCGGACGGCAGATCTATGACTTTTTCTGGAGTGAGTTCGCCGACTGGTACATCGAGGTGGCCAAGTTGCAGATGCTGGAAGGCGGAGCGCGTGCTTATTCCACTGCTGCAACCCTCGTGCGAGTGTTGGATCTGTCTTTACGCTTGCTTCACCCATTTACTCCGTTTGTAACCGAGGAGATCTGGGACACGTTGCGAGAGGCCTTACAAGGCAGCCCACTTTCGGATATCTCTTCCAGCTGGGACGAACACCTGATTATCGCTGCCTGGCCTGATGCGCGCCTGACCGAAGGTTGGGAAGACCAGGTTACTACCGATTTCAGCCTGGTTCAGGAGGTAATTCGTTCAATCAGAAATATTCGAGCTGAAAAGAACGTCAAGCCGAGTAAACGTATCCCAGCATTGTTGGCTGCGGGTGATAAGACTGAGCTGTTCCTGAAGCAGAAAAATGTCATCTGCTCCCTTGCCCTGGTAGACCCAGGCAAGTTTGAGGTTTCAGCCAGTCTGCCACCGAAGGGAGAAGATCAAATTGGGCTCGCCATCGGACCCGTGGAGATCCTCTTACCACTCGAAGGTCTGGTGGACAAGGCCGAGGAACGTGAACGCATCACCAAGGCGCTAGCTGAAGCTGAATCCCAAGGCAACCGCCTGGAAAAATTGCTTGCCGGCTCGTTTGCTGAGCGTGCCCCGGCAGAAATTGTCCTGAAAGAAAGGGAGAAACTGCTCACTTTTAAAGAAACGGTTGAGTTGTTACAAAAACAGCTGGATGCCTTAGGTTGATTACCGGATGAGTAGAAGGGCTGCTTGTCTCGATAGGCAGCCCTCTTATTTTAACGCGGTTGATTTTTTTCGCTTCAATCGCTCCAGGCGGTGTTCAAATTCAGATTGCCATTGAAGCTTCTCGTTGGTCGGAAGCTCAATGACTTCTAGTAGATCTAAAGCCTCCTGGGTCCAACGGAGAGCTAGATCTAAGTCTTCAGCATGGTGTTCGTAATATTTGGCCAACTCTTCAAAGGCAAACATCTGTTTTCGTTTGGCTGCTTGTTCCCACAACAGTATGGCGGCCTTGTAATTATTTGTCCGCTTATGTAATAGTGCCAGGCGGAGTAGGGTGTCGTCAAAAATTCTCTCCGGCAGCCCTTGAGCAAGGCAGGTCTCAAACAAACTCAAAGCCTTATCCGTGTGTCCAAGTTCTTCCAGCAACCTTGCCACAGCAGCCAGGTCTGCAAATTCTCCGCCTACCCGGACCAGCGGATCTTCCAACAAGGCGGAGGTATGATTCAGGAGCGCAGCGAGGGAAACTACATCCATAGCATTATGGTAAAACACGCGCTGCAGGGGTCGGGCATCTCCATCCCGCAAATAGTCGAAGTAGATCTGGGGGATCATCCAACCTGGGATCTCCTCATCTGTCCTGTTGGCATGCAGGATTTGGACTTCCAGGTTCGCCAAAGTCCGGCTGGGTAACCGGTCTCGCCATAAACGGCGGGCCAAATGTAGAAGATCAACATGGGAGAGATCCATGAAGGGTGATTTCCACCCCTGCAATGTATATCTCGTGTTTAGCAGGGGTACATCGAAAGATTTTCCATTAAAACTTACGATGGTTTGGCTGGGTGCCAGGAACTGCTCCAATGCCAGTAACAAGGCTGGCTCATCCAGGGGGTCAGGCATGAAATACTGGGCCAGGTGAAAGCCTTCAGGGTCCAGCCGGCCAACTCCAATGAGGAAAGCAAAGGTTCCGGTTCCACCCGCCAGCCCTGAAGTCTCAGTGTCCAGGAAAACCAGACTCTCCGGTTCCTGGTCAGCGATTCCTATTTCACCCGCCCATTCAGCGATCGTCAGTGGCCTGGTATTAATCCGCAATCCGATCTGACCCTGGAGATAGCTGATTGGGAAGTCTTGCTCAATCACGTACGCCCGGCCATTGCCAGCCTCGATGAAACGTCCAGGTACGATTTCTTCGACTGGATGCTTCCTTCTGGGTTGGGGAGCAGGAAGATCCTGGGTGCCTACCTTTACTCCCAGGGCTCGTAAACGGTCAGAGAGGGTTGGCATGGAAGTTTGTACTATTCATCAAATTATTCATTACCATTGTTAGAACCAGGACTCGGGCGATTCTAATCATTAATGATACTGCATCTCAAACATATGATTCAGATTGACGAAGTCAAGGGTATTTCCAATATCGACGAATACCTCATATTGCGGTTAATAATTAATAACGTTATATTTTATACCCAATCGCAGGTATAATCTTTTTCTCTAAACAACCACGGATGAATTTAATAACAACGCGATAATCTGCTGGGGATAACCTTTTGGAATTCTTTGGGTTAATGAGTATATGAAAATCAAAGCGCAGTTAGGGAAGGGAAAAGTTGCCCTGGTTACGGGTGGGTCGAGCGGGATTGGTAAGGCTGTTGCCTGTGCGTTGGCAATGAGGGGCATGCACGTATGCCTGTTAGCCCAGCGCCAGGAATTGTTGGATTCTGCGCTTACCGAAGTAGAAAAGTATCGTGAGAACAAAGAACAGCTAATTGCAACGATATCTGCAGATGTTTCGGATTGGGATAGTGTTCAAAAGGCGATGCAGATTATCATGAAGCAATCGGGTACACCAGATATTCTGATCAATGCTGCTGGGGTTGCTCACCCAGGTTATGTGCAGGATTTGGATCTCTCCATTTTCAATTGGATGATGCAGGTAAATTACTTTGGAACGGTCTATGCTACCAAAGCCCTCTTGCCAGGCATGGTGAGTCGGGGTAGTGGTTATATTGTGAACATCTCCTCAGTTGCCGGGTTTATCGGCACGTTTGGCTACACCGCCTATGGTGCTTCGAAGTTTGCTGTGCGCGGTTTTTCTGATGCGCTAAGGCAAGAGCTGAAGCTATACGGGATTGGCGTCTCGGTCGTATTCCCAGGTGATACACAAACAGCTCAGCTCGAGTATGAAAATAAGGTCAAGCCACCTGAAACTAAGGCACTGGCTGGTAATACCAAGGTTATGTCAGCTGACGACGTCGCTAGAATTATTATTACGGGTATTGAGCATGGACAGTATAAAATTTTGCCGGGTGCTGAGACAAAATTACTCTATCTGCTCAATAACATCGTTGGGGGTACGTTGGCATCTGTAATGGATCAAATAGTTGCCAAGGCTAACCGCAAGAAAAATCCGAACTTGAAAGAGGCATGAAACATGGATATTTTCGATAAGTGCTCTGAATTTACATATGCAAAAGAGTTCATTGCGTCGGGGTATTACCCTTATTTTATTCCCATGGAAGGTAACGAAGGCAGCGAAGCAATTTGTAAGGGCAGGCGCCTGATCATGATTGGATCGAACAATTATCTGGGCTTAACTACGCATCCGAAAGTCAGGCAAGCTGCGATTGATGCCATTAAACAGTATGGCACGAGCTGTACCGGCTCTCGTTTTTTGAATGGTACCCTGGAGCTGCATGAGCAGCTTGAGCACGAGCTGGCTGCTTGGGTAGGCAAGCAAGCAGCACTGGTTTTCTCGACAGGTATGCAGGTTAACCTGGGCACGATCAGCTCCCTGGTTGGCCGGAATGACGTGGTGGTGCTCGATCGGGATGATCACGCCAGCATCGTTGATGGAGCACGTTTGGGCTGGGGTAAGGTAAAGCGCTTCCAGCACAATAATATCGACGATCTGGAGCGTGTTTTGGCAGGATTGGATGAGAGCGTAGGGAGATTGGTGGTTGTGGATGGGCTATTCAGTATGGAGGGCGATATTGCCCCTCTGCCCGAGATTTCCAGGATATGCAAGCGGTATGGAGCACGGTTGATGGTCGATGATGCCCACGCGCTGGGTGTGCTGGGTGGTGGCCGGGGAACCGAAGCTCATTTTGGGCTAACTGGCGCAGTCGACTTGATCATGGGGACCTTTAGTAAATCCCTGGCGTCCCTCGGTGGATATATCGCTGGTGACGAGGATATTATCCATTATATTAAGCATCATGCCCGCTCGCTTATCTTTAGTGCCAGCATCCCGCCGGCCAATGCTGCCACCGCGCTGGCAGCTTTACAGGTCATGCGTGAAGAGCCTGAACGGGTGAAGCGAGTTAATGATATCGGTGAGTTTATGCGCAAAAACTATCAGGAGCTGGGTTTCAATACGGGTAATTCGGTCTCGCCGATCATTCCCATATTTATCGGTGATGACAAGCGGGCTGCGATAGTCTGGAAAGCCATGTTTGAGGCAGGTGTTTACACGAATATGGTTGTATCACCCGCAGTACCCGAAGGAAAGCAGCTGCTGCGGACAAGCTACATGGCCACTCATACCGATGAACAACTGCATCGGGTTTTAGACATCTTCTCCGAGGTCGGCAAACAGGTGGGCATCATCTAAAACTTTAGAAATACCCAGAATATCCAGAATAGCGGGGGCGATATCTGTTAAATCCAGGCTTTGCTTGGAACCGCGTGATTGGAATAACTTTCTGATAAAAGCCTGGCGCAATTCGGTTGCCCCGATGAGCAACAGGGGTACATTGTTACGTGTGTGGCGGCGGGTGCTCAAATCCTCCATATTTCCATGGTCAGAGGTAAGCAGGATCAGACCATTTTCATGATCCCATGCCTCAACCAGGCTCCCCAGAACCCTGTCAAAAAGCTCGAGCAAGTGAACTGCATCATCCATCTCCTGGTGGTGACCGGCGATATCGGTTAGCCAATATTCGAAGACTGTAAGATCATGACCGCTTGCCAGGCAGCACAATCTTTCACCAGCTTGCTCAAGGTTGAGCACAGGGGTATCGATGTAACCGAGATGGCTTCTCCAGCCCTCGGCGGTGAAATCAGCCGAGATAGCCTTATCATTTCGTAAATCTATCTCGGTTTTCAACGGGATACCAGCCTGGATCATGGATAAGGCGATTACTCCGGGAATGCGGTAGCCTGCATCAATGGATTGAAAATAGCGTGGTGGAAAGGCATTGACCAAACTGGCTGTTTTGCCTCCCATGATTAATTGGGTTAATAAGTTTCTCTTTTCCAGCAGGTTAATTATGGCAGGGGTTGGTTTGGGGCCGTCGTGATAGCCAATAAGGGCTGGAACATTCATTCCGGTCATCAGGGCTGCCTGTCCCGTAGCAGACTGTGGCAAGCCTTCCACCCCAAGGCAGGCATCCAGAGCGAATAATGAGGCCCATTCGGTATTAATAAATTGGGGGTTATGAGCGCTCATAACCAGCTGGTCCTGGGTCATCATATTGTGCCCCCCTAAGAGCTGGTCCAGTATGGGCAGTGTCGCCCTGGCAAATGGATTGATGTGTGGATTTGCTTCCCCCACTCCAATCCCATCCAGGAACAGGAATAAAACCTTCACTGGATGATTCTACCTGCCCTTCCCATCTGATTTTTTCTGGAGCGCGAACCAAGCTGAGGGGCGTATGCCTCTTTCTGTGCTGTCTTTCCGCTCTACCAGCTGTAGGGTTTGTGTAATGAAATTTATATCCATTTCAGTGGCTCCGGGTCCAGCATTATCCGGGATCGCCTTCATGAACATATATAAAAGGAAGGTACCCCTATCCGCCAGGAGCTGGTCAATTTTTAGAATATAAGCCTGGCGCGTAGAGGCTGGCAGGCTATGAAAGCAACCCATATCGAGAATCAAGTCAAACTTGCCTGTGATATTCCCCAGGCGGGTCACATCATCTACACGAAATTCAGCCTGAGCGCCATATTGCTCAGCGTTCTTCCTGGCAATATTAATGGCTCGCTTGACGAAATCCACGCCGATCACCTCCCACCCTTGTTTTGCCAGGGTGATCACGTTCGTTCCCGTTCCACATCCCAGGTCTAATGCCCTACCTGGAGCGTGGGAGGCGATAAAATCAAGCAGCTCAGGTGGAGATATCCCAGTATCCCATACCGGTTTTTGGAGATAAGCAAGGTTAAAGAATACTTTTCGCATCATGTGGACTATTTTACTCCAATTTATTCCCTATCAAGATGCTAATCTGTTGGTTAATTTGGGGCAAAGCTTGTTAGTAAAACCTGAAAAGTGAACTCATTCAAACTTCAAAAGTGAACTCTAAGATTGGCAAGTGGCAGGTTGAGGGAGTGGACAAGTTTCCTGTTCCACCAGATACGAACTTCACGCACTTGTTTTGCAAGATTGGGAACCATGTGCAGTTCCACATCTTCCCGTAATGGAACATGTGGAACCTCGATTTCCTGATTGAAGAGTGATATGCGACGATAACCGTTCAAAGTACGCATGTCCCGTAAACAGAATATATCTTTGGACGAGGTGTAAGGTTTTGGTAGGGCAAAAGGGCGGAAAAGGCTGGTACCTGCTTTTCTGGCCTTCTCAAAACGTATATTGGGAATTTCACCGTTCGTAGAATGGACCTGGTGATTGTTGTATCGATCGACCTCATTGCGCAAGACGCTACGCACTTCATCCAGGGTGGTAAGCTTTTCCAGTGCACATGTGCGAACAATACGATCCTGTAACCATCTATAGGGTCGTTCGACCTTGCCTTTGGCCTGTGGCGAGAGGGCATAGGTGACATCTACGCTCATCAGACGCATGACCTGGCGCCATTGGGGATCGATATTATCGGTAAGGAGAACATGTTTTCGCCAGACCGAGTCGCGCTCTTGTACAAAGCGAAAGACGCGCAAATTGTCCACATAGTAGCTCAAAGGAAGACCAAAAGCCTGTAGGACAGCCTGAGCTGCCTGAATATGAGCCCAGGATGTCTCTTGAGTGAAGAAATCAGCAAAAAGCAGCATACGGCTGTAATCATCCAAGGAGGTGATCAGGGTCCATTTCTGTTCAGCAAAAGGTGACCAGCGATGCGTAGAAGCGTCATGTTGTATCAGGGCTCCGATGGTGGTGGTGATCACTTCTCGGTCATGAACTTTGTGCTTGCGATGAGGCAGGTAACAGTCCATCTCTTTAGCTCGTTTGGTGATCGTCGTAGCAGAGACGGTGATCCCTTTCGTCTTCAGCCGATCTTGTACGGCCAGGTAGTTGTAATTGGAAATCGGAAGTTCGGGATTTTCTATCAAGGCCTTTTCCCGTAATAATTCTTCAGCAATTGCCGCTTCTATGTCTGGTGATAAACGGGCAGGCGTTGTTCGGCGGTAAGCGATCGAGAAAGCTTCTGGGTTCTGGCGATACTCTTTAAGCATTGCAAAGAACCTGGTTTTACTAATATGCAGGATCTCTTCTAATTCAGAGCGAGTGATTGTGCCTTGGGTATAGCTTTTCAATAATATTTTTACCTGCTCAACGGTGAAACGCTTGTGAATTTGATCCATGATGACCTCTTTTTGGTTCAAATCTATCATGGAGGAGGTGTTCACTTTTCAACTGATAACGGTTCACTTTTCAGGCTTGAACAGTTCACTTTTCAAGTTTGAATAACAATTTGGGGCAAAGCTTTGACAACTTGCCTTGTTTCCTGTAAAATCAAGGTTTGTCTGAATTTAGCTGATAAAAGGAAGGTTTCATAATGAAAGAATATACGACTGAGTCCATTCGGAACATTGCGCTCGTCTCACACAGCAGTGCTGGGAAGACGATGCTGGCTGAAGCATTTTTACACTTCACTGGCGCAACTACCCGTTTGGGTAAGATTGAAGATGGAACAACAGCCTCAGATTTCGAAGAGGAGGAGATCCGCCGCGGAATATCATTATCTACCTCGGTGATCCCGGTCGAGTATAAGGGTAGCAAGATCAACCTGTTGGATACTCCCGGTTACACCGATTTCGTTGGCGAGGTCATCTCAGCTTTACGTATTGCAGATGCTGCTGCCGTCTTGGTGGACTCTGTCGCAGGTGCAGAAGTTGGAACAGAAATCGCCCTCTCCTACTGCGATACCTTCAAATTGCCGCGCATGGTTGTAATCAACAAAATGAACCGCGACAATGCCAATTTTCGAAAAGCTTTCGAATCGGTGCAAGAGATTTCCGATAAACGCCTGATCCCGGTTGAGCTTCCCTGGGGTGAGAAGGCAGATTTTAAGGGTGTTTTAGACCTTTTTACCATGAAAGCCTATGCGGGGGCAGGGGAGAGTTCCCAGGAAATCCCTGCAGAATATAAAGATGAAGTCGAGAACGCCCGTATGCAATTGATCGAAGCTGCCGCCGAAGGTGAAGATTCCCTGCTTGAAAAATATCTTGAAGGTTCAGAATTGACCGCTGAGGAAATCCTGCGCGGATTTAAAAAGGCAGTTTTGGCAGGCGAATGGGTGCCGGTATTCGTTGCGGCTGGCTCAGCCGAGATTGGCCTGGCGTCTATGCTGGATGCCATGGTTAACCTGATGCCTTCACCTAAAGACGCTTCGCTGGCGGTTGCTCAGGGTAAGGACGGTGACGAAACCCTAAAGCCCGCAGATAATGAGCCCCTGGGAGCCTATATATGGAAGACAACTGCTGATCCTTTTGTTGGACGGATCACCTATTTTAGAATTTACTCAGGGACGGTCAGCTCCGATTCGCGGGTGTGGAACCAGACCAAGGGTGTTGAAGAACGCTTTGGCACAGTTCACCTGTTGCGAGGCAAGGAGCAGCTCCCCATGAAGCTCATCCATGCTGGTGATATCGCCTCTGTTCCTAAACTAAATTCCACGGCTACCGGGAATACCTTCTGTGATAAGGGTCATCCCCTGACATTGGCTATGCCGACCTATCCACACGCATTATTTAGTGTGGCGGTCTTCCCCAAAACTCAGGCCGATTCAGCCAAGATCAGCCCAACCCTTACTCGCCTGTGTGAAGAGGATATGACACTCAGCTGGCGCCAGGAACCAAGCACCAATCAAACCATCCTGCAGGGAATGGGTGACCAACATATCGATGTTGCCATCCGCAAGGCTGAGGGTAAATTCCAGACCAGCCTGGTTACTGAAATACCGAAAGTACCATACCAGGAGACCATCACAAAACAGGCTGCTTCTCAGTACCGTCATAAGAAACAGACGGGTGGTGCGGGCCAGTTCGCTGAAGTCTTCATGCGCGTTGAGCCTTTCCAGGAAGAAGAATTTTCATTCACCAATGATGTCTTTGGTGGTGCAATTTCCAATAGCTTCATGCCCGCTATCGAGAAAGGTGTTCGCAGTGTGATGAAGGAAGGCGTGATCGCTGGTTACCCCGTCTTGAATGTCCATGTTTCTGTATATGACGGCAAGGAGCACCCTGTAGACTCGAAACCCATCGCCTTTGAAACTGCTGGGCGTGAAGCCTTCAAGCTGGCCTTCAAGGATGCTGGTCCGGTGCTGCGTGAACCGATCATGAATGTGCGTATCGTCGTCCCAGAAGCCAATATGGGTGATATCCTCGGCGACCTTAATACCCGCCGGGCACGTGTCCAGGGCATGGACACTGAAAAAGGTCACTCCGTGGTGACAGCTCAGGTTCCGTTGGCTGAAATGCAACGCTATACCACCGATTTACGCTCGATGACCGGCGGACGGGGTATCTTCACCATGGAATTTGACCATTATGAGAATGTACCTGCTCATATTGCAACTGAGGTTGTCAATGCCCGTATCAAGGACATGCAGGACAAGAAAGAAGAGTAGTACTTAATATAAAGTAAAAAGGCCGGTATGATCATCATGCCGGCCTTTTTTGTTGCCAAGGGTTATTTTGCACGGGATGCTAGACGTAATTTAATAAAAAGCCAGGGAGCAAAGCCGGCTATCCAAAACCCGATCAGTGCATAACGGACATAACGGAGAGCATAGGCAAGAAATGTTTCGGATTCAGGGAAGAGGGACCCCAGGCCCAGGTACAGGATCAGCACGCCGAGAACGCCAAAGATATAGCGTAGCACTAATTTGTGCCAGCGATCCCGGGTGGTGAATCCACCCAAGTGCAATATCCAGATATAACCAGCAGCAAGGCCGAAGAAAGCCCCAGGGCTTGATAAAACATTGTGATATGACAGAGGGGTAACGGCAGGTTCTTCAGGGAACGCCAGGTGGGCACTGTTTACCCAATCAACAGGTACGCTCCAGCTAGTTAGGGTGAGCTGGGCGATGACTACCAGGAAAATTAAACCAAGGGAGAACAGGAAGATCAGGAGAAGTTGCACAGCGAGCGAGTAGCTTCTAATCCACTTTACTACTGGTTTCTCTAAACGTAACAGGAGCCACAGCATGATTGCCCCAACAATCCATCCCAATAGCACATCATGAGGAAAGTGGACTGCCAGGTAGATGCGCGAGAGGCCAATCATGAACATGATGATTATGGCGATAATCCAGGCAGTGCGAGTTTTTATGTGATTTGCCAGCGTGCCCCAAACCACCACTGCATTCTGGGCGTGCCCGGATGGTGCGCCAAAGGAGTTCTCCGCACCTCCCAGGGCTTTTATCTGGGTTGAGTACCAGTATGGCCTGGGCATATGCAAGGCAATTTTTAAGGCAGCATTCACCATCCCGTTGATCATCAAGAACAAACCCAAGCGTAAACCCAGGGCAGCATCGATGCACCAAATGATAGCTGGAGCAACGAGTAGGTAGAATTGCTCTGATCCCAGAAAAGTAAAAAATTTCATCACAGGGCTAAGCCAAAGCCCAAGGTTCTGGAACCACATAATAATTAGCAAACCGTAGGTATAGATCGTCTCCATATTGCCTCCCCGACTAGATAATCTGGTTGTATTTGCTTTGATATAGACTAATTATATACATGAATACAAATTAGGTCTCAGGCTGTGGGCGTGGGATAAATAAAGTACTGACTAGCATCGAAATGAGGATCAGGCAAAATCCGACGATATACATTAGGGTGGGTTGGATCTGGTATAAGTATCCCGCAACGGGTGAGGCGAGGATGACCGTAGATGAGCCGATAGTTTCGGTAATGCCATACGCCAGCCCCATCCTGGCCTGGTGGACTAAATTCTTAGTGAGGGCAGTGGCCAGTGAGCGCGCCATGCGGAAACCGCCGACCAGGAAATATCCCACGCAATACCAGGCAAAACTGGTGCCTTTCCACATGATGATGGTGAAAAGAGCTACGAAAAGTTGTCCCAATAAATAACCAATAAACGGATTGAAGTTACCCAGCACCAGGTTTAATATCACAATTCCCGCGCTGGTAATTGAACCCAATAAGCCAATGGATTCCAGTGAGAAACCTTGCTGATTTTGCAAGTAGTTCGCTGAGAGGGGTTGGGCAAGGTACATAGAAAATCCCGCCAACAAGATCACACCCAGGAAAGTGACGAACTTTCTATCGATAAATTTCACATTCCCCTGGTCATCCGCGTTGACGACTTCCACAGGCTGGGATTTAATAAATAGTAAGATGATCAAGGAAAAGATAAAAATACCCCCTGCGATGAAATAGATGGTCCTCAAACCGAACCTTTCACCCACCTGGCCCCCTAGCCATGGACCTAGCAGCGCTCCACCGTTATAAAAAGCGGAGACTACGGTGAGCGCCCGGGCGACACTTAGTTTATCGCGGGCGGCGGTGATATAACTGCTCAACGGTGATGAAACAAAGGCTGTCAGGTTGTACATGAGCAGACCAATCACGAAGAATGGCAGGGATGGGGAGAGGGCCATCATCCAGGTAGCCAACATGGCCATGATCCATGACGCCAGCAGGAGTGGTTTCCTTCCAATCCGGTCTGCCAAGTGTCCGGCTGGGATATGGGCGATGGTCATGGCGATCCCAGCCGCGCCTAATATAATCCCGATGGTCAATGGATCTGCACCGAGCTGTTGCAGGTATAGCGGCTGGAAAATAAAAAACATACCCTCTCCGACTCCCCAGGTCATCAATGAGAGGCTGAGCAGGATCAGATCACGGCTCATATATTAGTTTACTTACCATTCACTCGTTTTATGAATTCATCAGCTTTTGCAAAGACAAGGAAGCGGTCAGGCTCGCGTGTAATCACGTGACCGCTATTTTCCACCCAAAAGACCTGTTTATCGCTGCTACCCAGGGCAGCCAAAATCTTCTCGGCGCTGGCAGGGACTGCGCTTGTATCTTGCCGGGATTGGATGATGAGAGCGGGTGCTTTAATGCTGGGGAGGGAATTCCGCATCTCGGCCAACAGGTCGCGCAACTGGATGATACCTTTGACTGGGAAATAAGGGTATTCCACATGGTCTTTAGCCGCTTCAGGGTTGCGCCAGTCAGGGGGACCTTTTTCTACCTTGGGCATTATCGGGGCAAGTATTTTTGCGAATGGTAACCGCGGATCATCGGGTAGCTCGTAGGGCGTCGACATGGCAATTACTCCCGACACCGGGTGTTGTGAAGAAAACAAGAGGGAAAGAATACCGCCCATGGATAAACCGATGAGAAAAACCTCATCAACGCAACCTTTAAGGAGATGATAACCATCTTCCACAGATGCCAGCCAATCCTGCCACTGCAAATGCATCATGTCTTCGATGCGGGTGGCGTGACCAGCTAATCGGACCCCCAGGATAGTATAGCCTTGGTCACGCAAGTATTCTCCCATCCAGCGCATTTCTTTTGGAGCACCAGTAAACCCATGGACCAACAAGCAACCTGTCCGGTTGCCTGGAAAAAAGAAGGGTTCTGCAGTTGGGATGATCATATAAACTTGCTCCTTACTGATCAGTTTTCGATTGATGAATTAGAATAGCTGCGTAAATTCCCTGGGGAAATCGGTCAGCGATTCTGCCCCTGTTTGGGTGATGACTACATCATCCTCAATGCGCACCCCATTTCTTCCGGGCAGGTAGATGCCAGGTT
Organism: Anaerolineales bacterium; assembly: GCA_003105035.1. Taxonomy (NCBI): domain Bacteria; kingdom Bacillati; phylum Chloroflexota; class Anaerolineae; order Anaerolineales; species Anaerolineales bacterium. The sequence continues at coordinate 136,145 of PQAL01000018.1, forward strand.
CAATGGTGAAGGTCATGCCTGGCGTGAGCAACAAACGATTGCCATCACGGATGTAGGGGTCTTCGTGACTTTCCATCCCTAATCCATGCCCGGTTCGGTGGGTAAAGTACTTTCCGTAACCAGATGCATCGATGACCCGACGGGCAGCATGGTCGACGGCTTCAGCGGGTATACCAGGTCGCACCGCGCTTCTGCCTGCCTCATTTGCATGCAAGACAATCTGGTGAATTTTTTCGTACTCGGGATCTACATTACCAATAGCGAAAGTCCGCGTAATATCAGAGATATAACCGGAGTGGCTTGCACCCCAATCGATGACAAGCAGGTCACCAGCCGTGAGTTTGCGTTCTGTAGGAGTAGCATGTGGGTTGGCGGCGTTAGACCCAGCAGAAACAATAGGCGCGAACGGCATTTCCGGATCACTGCCTGCCTTGAAAAGTTGCAGGGTTAGCTCCGCAGCCACTTCACGCTCGGTCATGCCGATTTTCACCTGATGTAAAGTAGCCTTTAGCGCTTGCTGTGCGATTTGAACCGCATTATGCATGGCGAATAATTCGTCTTCATCCTTATACATGCGCAACGTCGAGACACTCTCGCCTGCCGGGATAAATTCTCCTTTTGGAGCAGCTTCAACGAGCAATCGGTATTCAAGCAGTCGCATTTGCCTGGGTTCCACCCCGTTACGCTGGTTACCCAAGTTGGCAGCCTGGATCACCTCCTGGAAACTATTTCCCCAGGTTTCAGGATCTTCTCCATAGGGAAAACCCTGGATTTCATAGGGTAGGTCCTTCAACTTTTGAAGCTCCAATTCTGGTAAAACGATGAGCGGGGTAGCATTTGGGAAAAAGAACACCAGAACCGGGCGCTCGGACAGATGAAAATGCAATCCGGTGAGGTACAAAAGGCTGGGTCCGGGGTTGAGGATCAGGCTATCTAACTGGGTATCAGTTAGCACCGCGCCTAATTTTGCCTGCCGTTTTTTAAATACAGAAGGGAATGATGGAATATCTCCGGGGTTCATATGATCTCCTATAATGACCTTCCGGAATTATAGCGTGATTGAGCAGGCTGTGATAGCCTGCAGACCTATGGACTTAGGATTGTCTTGACAGTGCAAACCCCCTAAGATACAATCTTGCTGCTTGAATGGGCCTGTAGCGCAGTTGGGAGCGCGCTTCAATCGCACTGAAGAGGCCGCGGGTTCGAATCCCGCCAGGTCCACAAAAATTCATGCATTTTCCCCCAATTGCCGACTAATTAGCCGGCAATTCTGCTATTATATGGGGTTTTTGGGTTTATCGTTCATTATTTTTTGCAATTCGGGGGTTAAAGGCTCTTCGTGTGCAACCGTGTGCAACCGGAATCCATTCATCTTTTTGACCCATATGGGATCATCTGGCTTTACCTCGGTCGATGTTACCAGACCATCGATCAGCTCAGCTGCTTCATCCTGCATGTTGGGTAGGAGGTGGCCGTATACATCACTCGTTATAGATGCCCTCGCATGTCCAAGCCGGCGTGAAACGATGATTACAGGTACGCCATTGTTTAGCAACAGCGAAGCTGAGAAATGCCTTAAATCATGAAACCTTACAGGTGGAAGTCCAGCTCGTTTGAGAAGTATCTTGAAAGTCCGTTGAAGATCGCGTTGGTGAATGGGGGTACCGACTCTAGAGGGGAAAATCAGATCGAATTCGTTCCACTTGCTTCCAGCTGCTATCCTTTCAGCTTGCTGTCGATCGAAGTGCTCGCGTAACACTTCAACCGATATATTGCCTAACTTGATCGATCGTTTTCCGAAGGCTGTCTTTGGTGGCGTAAATTGAACACCTTCGCCGTGTGGACGCTCCAGCTGTCGTTCAACCTTCAATGTATGTTTAACCCAATCGACATCCGGCCACTTCAAGGCTAAAACTTCAGACTCCCTTATTCCTGTTGTTACTGTTACGTGAAAAAGGGCTTCCAATCTGTGTCCCTTCGCGGCCACCAGAAGCCGGCTTACCTGATCCTCAGAAAGGATTTTCATTTCCTTGTGAGGTTTTTCAGGTATAACAGCCGATTTGGATGGGTTTCGCATGATCATATCCTGTCTGATCGCCAAGTTCAAAGCGCATTTTAAAACATCATTCATCTTCCGTATTGTATAAATGCCGGTACCTGAGTTCAGCAGCTGATTAATTAATCCTTGGACATGAACAGTGCGAAGATCTTTGAGCTTCATGGTTCCCAGAGCCGGATTGATATATCGCTGGACAAGCAACTGATAGTGAATCCAGGTCGCATACCGCCTTGTAGCTTTTTTATTGGTGAGCCAACCATCCAGATATTCACCAAGGGTAAGCTGTGTACTGGCATAGGTCAGACCATCACTGATTTGGTTGCGGTTTTTCCTGACCCAATCGATACACTCTCGCTGTGTGGAAAATATCTTGCTCTGACGATGTCCTTCAAGCGAAATTTGTCCACGCCATCTACCATTGGGTGTTTTGAAAATGGAGCCTTCGTCGTTTCCTCGCTTTTTAGTCATTTCCTTTCCTCCCGTGGAAAAAGAGTAAAAGGAAATGCAGACCCGTAAACCCTGTCCTGGAATAGGTTGTTAAGGTTCGAGAGTACCTACGCATTTTAACTCTAATAGGAAACCCTGGACAGTGTGTGCGAGGAAGAAAAGCACCATTCATTCAAGTTAAAAAATGACTGGCTAGTAATTATTCGAAGAATCTCTATTACGTGAAATATAATCTTGAAGATCTTGAACCTGAACCCTCCGGCTTTTCCCGATATGAATAGATGGGATAAAACCTCGCTGCATCAAAAAGTAGGCATGGCTGCGGCTGATGTGTAACCGAAAGGCGACCTCCATTACAGTCAACAAAGGTTGATGAAGATTTTCTGACTGACCGAATTTTTGATTGTTTTCCATTTTTAGCACCTCTTTCTTATTACTTCATATGGTCTTATCGATTCTTATCAAAAGGCTCTGATGTGTACGATGCAGATAATTACCTTAGCTAGTCATTCCCTGCTCATTCCCCAGAGAGCTATACCCTAATCTGGAAATTGTTAGGTTAAGAGCAAGATCTAGTGGGCACAATTGGCATGCTTTTCCTCGCCAATATGCATCGTTTGATGATCAATATTATTCTCAAAGAAGGTTCTTCCCTGTCTACTCTCTCTAACCAGTAACTTTCTATATCCGGCGTTATCATTAAATGTCCCAGATTCCTCAAAAAATCAAATTCTTCAAAAAACGAAAAAATTTTGTGCGAACCACCCCGCCCGCTCTGAGCTCCCCGACTCAAAACATTATTGACCCCCTCCCCCCAATATGTGTTGGCTTTTACATCAAGCATATCACCTCCTTAATAAGGTCGTCCGAAAATGAAGTATTTTTCAAATGATTTTTTTATTGCCGAGATTCCCAAGGGATACATTAAATTTCTCATTGATTATCAGGATCCATCCACAAACTCATCAAGGGTAACAGCTACACGTCGCCCTAATATGCCAACCAAAGCATTACCAATTATTTTTTTAGCGTTTGACTCCAACCATTGATAGCTGTAATGATCATCGACAACTAAAATCACTGACTCATCACTAATAATAAAATCTATGCATCGGTCCAATTGCTGCTTAAATGTTTTACTTAGCCGCTGATTACTAGAAAGAGTATCGATCAGCTTTTCCCAAATAGGGTTATTGATTGACTCCAATTCTTCTTCCTCGGACTCAGCATTAACTACCTCGAAGTCTGTTACTGATGACTCTGATTCAGCAATGTTATTTATAACTGGGTGATTAGGCTGATAATAAGCCTCGTGTGAAGGTGGAGGGTCGTCTTCTAGGCAATGGATGAGGAGTGGGGTTGAAAATCTTCCGCGTGCCCGAAGTTTTCTTGCTGTTTCCTCAATCAAAGCAGGTGTGATGTGAGGGATTTTTGATAACTCTTCAGCTTTGTTTTTCCCGATTCGATACTTATACAAAGTTCTCAAGATATCTTTTTGAGAATCATTATTTACTACTACTTCTTTTAGATTTTTAGTATTTAATATTAATTCAGCAGTAGTAGTAACAGATGAAAGCAGATTTTCCGCGCTTGATTGCAGGATTTCTGTGCTCGTGTGAGGAATTTCCGCGCTCCCGTTTGGACCTTCTCCAAGATCGGATCTCCCTGTTGAATCGATATTATTTGACCGCATATTATCTGTATTCGAACGCGGAATTTCCGCGTTCCCTTCTGTTAAATTAGAGTTATTAGCAGGCAGGACAAGTTGAGCACCCCTCCATATGGATCGATATCCGGAATACCGGCCACTACGAGCAACTAAATTTAATTTTGATAATTTTCTTAAGTGGGTTCTAGCTGTTTCTGGTGCAATCCCCAACGCTTGAGAAATATATCCTTCTCCCACAGGTCTTGGGTCAAGATAAAGGATGATCATAAAGACTTGGGCTGCTGTGCCTATGGACGAAATTAGGTTGATCAGCGGATCCCTAGATTGATCATCCTGCCTTGTATGCGATATGCTATAATCGATATGCATGATCCCAACCCGATTGTGCATCGTTGTAACCCGGCTGCCAGGCCGGGTTTTTGTTTAAACTATCGCGAATTATTTAATGGTTGTGTTTGATCTGGTGGTAGAAAATCAACAAATGGAATATTAGCTTTGTGAAATGATTCATAAAGTGAGAATTTGACAGCATCGCTGATGTTACAACCCAAGCGATCAGCTAACTGCTCTATTGCCTTCCTCTCAGAAGGAATTATTCGAACTGTTAAGCTAGTGGAGGACTTGCGTACTTTGGACATAACCTCTCCTTTCAAACAATTTGTCGAACCATTTACATGAATTTACCAGCTGACCACAATTTCATATAAATCACTCATATGTTCTAACTATACTACACATGAATCGCATTATGCAATGCTTCCATAAAAACTTGATAACCTATAGAGCCTATAGAGAATATATAACAGCAGAGAATCGAAGTTATAAAGGTCAAAAACAAATAATCTCAACGAACCCAGTTATTGACAGGTATCTGGATTGTTAGAAAGTAAAATTGACTTTGTTACATTTGCGTCACATAATTGTAATATTCCATCGAAATAACATATAATTAGGAACAAGTTCAATCTCACGAATTTTGAAAAAAATTATAGTTACAGCCTAAGCGCACAAAGGACGCGTCAGCTAACATACTAAAAAAAGGGGCGCCCGGATCTCGCAAGAGGCTGGGCGTTTTATTTTCTAAGGTGAAATCAAATGAATATATTCCATTTACGTGATTCATTGGTTGACGACTATTCAAAATATATCTCCAGCTTTATACAGATCCGTGACCACCGAATTCGTGAATATGTTAATAATCAATTAGATAGTGGGCTGCTGTGGCCTGAGGCACTTATCCAGCTCAATCCGGCATTTCAACCTGGTCACTTGATCGATGAACTTGTCGACGAGGGACTTCTTCACAAGATCTGTAAGCAGATTTTTAGACGCAAGAATTCTGAGAATCTAAACAACTTACCTCTCCGATTGCATAAGCATCAGGAAGATGCTCTCCGGATCGCTCAACTGGGTAAGGATTACGTCTTGACGACTGGAACCGGCTCAGGAAAATCTCTTACTTACATCATTCCCATCGTTGATTACATCCTACGACATGGAAGTGGCAGGGGAACTCAAGCAATTATTGTTTACCCGATGAATGCTCTGGCTAACAGCCAGCTGGGTGAGTTGCGTAAATTTATTAACCTAGGATTCCCCGAAGGAACTCATCATGTGACGTTTGAACGTTATACAGGCCAAGAGACAGATGAAGAGAAGCAACGCATTATGTCTCATCCTCCAGACATCCTACTTACCAACTACGTCATGTTGGAATTAATCCTGACGCGCCCCGAAGAACGCAAGACACTGGTAAATGCTGCTCAAGGTCTTCGCTTCCTCGTTCTCGATGAGCTGCATACCTATCGCGGTCGTCAGGGAGCTGATGTCGCTATGCTAATCCGCCGTGTGCGAAACATACTCAGTACGACTGATCTGCAATGCGTTGGTACCTCAGCTACATTAGCAGGCGTCGGTAGTTATGAAGAGCAACGAAAGCAAGTTGCAGAGGTCGCATCATTATTATTTGGGGAAAAAGTCCTCCCAGAGTATGTGATCGGTGAGACTTTACAGCGCTCAACGGTCGAATTCGAACCAACAGATCGTGATTTTATCGAATCACTACGACAAACCATTGAAAACCCCGCCATACCGACTTCCTTCTCGGAATTAACTAAGCATCCGTTAGCACGATGGATAGAAAGTACGATGGGTGTCAGTGTTGATCCGAAAAATGGCCGGCTAGTGCGGGCTACACCACGCAGCATCAGGGGTAACGACGGACTTGCCAGGCTGCTAAGTGACATAACTGGTCTATTAGAAACCAAATGTGCTGCTACCTTGATGGCTACATTGCTTGCTGGTTACAACATTACCAATCCTGAGACTGGGATGCCCACATTTGCTTTTCGCCTGCATCAATTCATAAGTCGAGGCGATACAGTGTATGCATCGCTGGAACCGGAAAATGATCGCTATATCACTATCAACGGTCAGCAATATGTCCCTGATGATCGCAACAAAGTATTAATACCCCTCGTCTTCTGTCGCGAGTGTGGGCAAGAGTATTATGTGGTTAGAAAAATACGAGATAGGGACACTGGTTCAACTCTTTTTCATTCGCGTGAGTTCGGAGAACGAAACAGTGAAGGTGATGAAAAGGCAGGATTCCTATATTTCAACAGCTCGGAACCCTGGCCAAATGAATACAACGAGATGGTTAACAAATTACCCGAGGATTGGGTGGAGGAATTCGATGGTGGATTCCGGGTGCGGTCGGGTCATCGCAAGCATCTCCCAGAAAAGTTTCAAATTAATCCGCTTGGCGAAGTCTCGGAAGCCGGCTTAGAGGTGCAATTTGTCTCTACCCCGTTCCGCTTTTGTTTGAATTGCGGGGTTGTCTATGGCTCTCGTCAATCGTCTGATTTCTCAAAACTAACCGAGTTAAGTTCCGGTGGTCGAAGTACAGATACAACGATATTGAGTCTTGCTCTTTATCGCAATTTCAAGGATTTGTTGATCGATCTGCCCGAAGCTGAACGCAAAAAGTTTATAAAATTGTTGAGCTTCATGGACAACCGCCAGGATGCCAGCCTACAAGCCGGACATTTCAATGATTTCGTTGAAATTTCCATGCTGCGCTCTGCTTTATTCCGTGCCGTTAAAGCAGCTGGTAAAGTTGGCATTCACCATGAGGTTCTTCCCCAGCATGTCTTTCAAGCCCTTAATCTGAACATCGCTCTCTATGCTGCTGTTCCAGATGTTCAATTTGCCCAGAAGGCTGAAACCGAGCGGGCACTACGCGAGGTGCTGGGTTACCGCATCTATCGAGACTTGAAGCGAGGTTGGCGGATTACATCCCCCAACCTGGAACAATGTGGTTTACTTGAAATTCATTACACATCACTGGATGAAGTATGTGCAGCAGAAGATCTCTGGCAATCAACTCACCTTGCTCTGGCTGGAGCTACACCGGAGATACGCTACCAGGTGTGCAAAGTATTGCTGGACTATATGCGTCGAGAATTGGCAATAAAGGTAGATTATCTAAACCCGACGCACCAAGATAGTTTACGCCAGCTGAGCAGCCAACGGCTCAGGCAGCCCTGGGCAATGGATGAAAAGGAAAAAATGGAACATGCCGCCATTCTTTTTCCAAGATCAAGAAGGCAGGAAGAAGAGTATGGTGGCAATGTATTTCTCTCAAGTCGAAGTGGGTACGGTCAATATATACGGCGCTCTACCACCTTTCATGATTATCACGAGAAAATAACTACCCAAGAAACTGCCGCGATTACCCAACAAATATTGGAAGCTCTACGATTAGGTGGTTTGGTAGAAATTGTTCATGAGGCCAAAGAGCCGGGCGAAGCGCACGGTTATCAAATCCCAGCTTCAGCCTTGATTTGGAAATATGGTGAAGGGAAAAAAGCATTCCATGATCCCATTCGAGTACCTCGCTTGCCCCTAGAAGGTGGACGAACCAATTCATTTTTCGTTGATTTTTATCGATCTGTTTCAGAGGAGCTGCACGGCTTGGTATCTCATGAACATACTGCTCAAGTGCCGAGTGAAATTCGTGAAGAACGAGAAAAATTATTCCGAAGTGGAGATCTACCGATCCTATATTGTTCCCCAACAATGGAGCTGGGCGTTGATATTGCCGAACTGAATGCAGTAAACATGCGTAATGTTCCTCCGACTCCTTCGAATTATGCTCAACGAAGTGGACGCGCCGGCCGAAATGGTCAACCTGCTCTGGTCTTCACGTACTGCACAATGGGTAGCCCACATGATCAGTATTATTTCAAGCGACCTAAATTGATGGTATCTGGAGCAGTCATACCACCTCGATTGGACCTGGCAAATGAGGACTTAATTCGCGCCCACATCCATTCTGTATGGCTGGCTGAGTCCGGTCTGCCTCTAGGGAGATCATTAAAGGATTTGCTTGACCTGTCAGGCAATGAGCCTAGTTTACAGGCACTGGATTCCGTGCAGGATGCTTTGAGTTCAGAGGGGACGCGTAAAAAAGCCTTTCAAAGGGGACAAGAAATACTGAACAGTATTGATAGCATTCTCAAGCACGCAGATTGGTATACTGAAACCTGGCTTGAGGACGTATTAAACCAAGTTCCACTTCAATTCAACCTGGCTTGCGAACGCTGGAGAGGACTGTATAAAACCGCAAAAGCGCAGCAAAAATCTCAGCAAAAGATTATCGATGATCACACTCGGAGTAGAATCGATCACGATCTGGCAAAACGTTTACGCCAGGAAGCTGAAAGCCAGATCGAGCTGCTAACAGAAGCTGAGAACCTTATCCAATCGGATTTCTACTCATATCGGTATTTTGCCAGTGAGGGGTTCTTACCTGGATATTCATTCCCACGCCTTCCACTTTCAGCATACATTCCAGGTAGATGGATCAAGGGGGATAAAGACGAATTCTTGTCACGACCACGTTTCCTGGCGATTTCTGAATTTGGCCCTCGTTCGATTATTTATCACGAAGGGTCACGGTACATCATCAATAAAGTCAGTTTGCCAGTCTCAGATAGCGGTGAGGGTTTAGCAACGCATCGCGCCAAGCAATGTCCGGTATGCGGCTACTACCATCCAATTAGTAAAGGTGATGGTGTAGATCGTTGTGAACGCTGTTCTGCTTTACTGGACCCGCCGATGGTTTCATTGTTCCGATTACAGAATGTCTCTACACGTCGGCGTGACCGGATCAGTTCCGACGAAGAAGAACGCATGCGGCAAGGTTATGAGCTGCGCACAGCTGTTCGGTTCCAGGCATCGGCGTCGGGTGAACCGGTTGGCCAGGATGCCCTCCTAATGGTGGGAGATAAAAAAATCGCCCGCCTGACTTATGCCAACGCTGCCACTTTATGGCGAATCAACATCGGATGGCGCCGGCGAGCGAACCCCGCACAGCTTGGCTTTATGTTGGATATTGAGCGAGGCTATTGGGCGAAACAATCTGAAGAGCAAGACGAACCCGACGATCCCATGTCGGTCCGAACGATGAGGGTCATTCCATACGTAGAGGACACTAAAAATTGCCTGCTGTTTGAACCGGATCAAGCTCTGGAAGATCATGAGATGGCTTCATTGCAGGCCGCGTTAAAAGCCGCAATTCAAGTTCACTATCAACTGGAGGACGATGAGCTGACTGCAGAGCCTTTGCCTACACCAGATGAGCGGCGTTTAATCTTATTCTATGAATCTGCCGAGGGCGGCGCTGGCGTATTGAGACGCCTTTTGGATGATCCGCTGTCCTTTGCTGAAGTATCTCAGGAAGCATTAAACCTATGCCATTTTAATCCAAGCACTGGTGAAGACCTCCACCGCGCTGTGGGGGCAGAAGAGAATTGCGAGGCTGCTTGCTATAACTGCCTGATGAGTTACTATAACCAAATGGACCACCGCTTGTTGGATCGCCAGTCGATCAAAGAGATCCTCATCGAAATGTCATCCGCAACGGCTGTTATCTCACCAATGTTAATCTCACGGGCAGAGCATCTCCAGCGTTTGCGTAATTTATGCCAGTCTAATCTTGAAAAATCCTGGCTGGACTACCTTGAAGAGCACAATTACAATCTTCCCAGCCATGCCCAAAAATTGATTGAGGCATGCAACACCCGACCAGATTTCTTTTACGAGAAAGTTAATCTGGTGGTTTATGTTGATGGTTATCACCATTTATTTCCGGATCGCCAGGAACGTGATCAAAACCAATTAGAGAATCTGGAGAACGCTGGGTACACCGTCGTCCGCTTTGGTATTTTAAATGATTGGCAAGAGAATTTTACGAAATATGGAACAGTTTTTGGAGTACATCACAAAGGTGATGACTAATTATGAAAGACAGAATACTCATTGATATCAAAGAGGACGTAAAGACGATAGATCTACCGCCTTTGCCATCTAATATTGGTAAACGAAGGAAGACGATAGATATAAAAGGGGATATCCGATTCTTCACCATATTGGATGAAATTAGCTTTCATCAATCAACCAATCCAAAAAAAGCGATTTATATTCAACGCATTCAGTTTGAGAAAGAAGGAAGTATTGAGCTGCGGTTGGGATATTACATTATCGGTAAAAAGCCAAGAGTAATTGGTAAATGGGTTTGGGGGCAATTCGCAATGATGCTATCCCCTAATAATTTTTGTACAGCATATAGATTGGCTATGGAGAAGGGATGGTTAGATTGCTGAACCATTTTACAGTTGGTTCCCTGGTCAAAGCGCGTGGACGAGAGTGGGTGGTCTTGCCTGAATCGGAAGAAAATTTGCTTGTCCTCCGCCCTCTAGGGGGCACTGATGATGAAATCACGGGGATTTACCTTCCGCTAGAAAAGGTCGAACCAGCAACTTTCAACTTGCCCGACCCTTTCCAGGTTGGCGATTATCGCTCTGCCCGGCTGCTGCGTGATGCAGTTCGCCTGGGCTTTCGATCGAGTGCAGGACCATTTCGCTCATTCGGCAGGTTGGCTTTTGACCCGAGACCCTATCAGCTTGTACCTCTCCTAATGGCTCTCAAACTTGATCCGGTGCGATTGCTGATCGCTGATGATGTAGGCATCGGAAAGACTATTGAAGCCGGCCTCGTGGCACGCGAGTTACTTGATCGTGGGGAGATTGAACGCCTGGCTGTGCTCTGCCCGCCGGCGCTGGCTGAACAATGGCAGGGCGAGCTGCGTGATAAGTTCCACATCGAAGCCGAACTGGTTCTGCCAAGCACCGCTCCAAAGCTCGAAAGGAACCTGATGGGCCTAGATCAGACAATCTTTGACCTGTACCCATATGTAGTGATTTCCACAGAGTTTATCAAAACCGAAAAGCGCCGGGATGATTTCAAACGCACTTGCCCTGAGCTGGTTATTGTTGATGAAGCCCATACCTGTGCCTTCGGCCAGGAAAAGGGCCGGCATTTGCGTTACGAGCTAATCACCAAGTTGGCAGAAAATCCAAAGCGCCATATTCTCCTGGTTACTGCCACCCCCCACAGTGGTAAGGAAAATGCATTTCGCTCATTACTCACATTCCTCGATGAAGATTTTGCAAGTCTTCCGGAAGATCTAACTGGATCTGAGAACGAGCGTTACCGCAAGCGTTTAGCTGGTTATTTTATTCAAAGGCAGCGTGCAGATATCCGCCATTACATGGATGCTGAAACCCATTTCCCTGACCGAGAAGAGGGTGAATCATCCTATAAGCTGTCGCCAGAATACAAACGCTTATTCGAGCGAGTATTGGAATATGTCCGCGAATCTGTACAGGATCTAAGCGGTGGTCTATTCCACCAACGGGTGCGTTGGTGGTCGGCATTGGCATTGTTGCGTTCGCTAGCTTCCAGCCCAATGGCTGCTTCTGCCACCCTCCGCAATCGGGCAGCAACGGTGGATGCTGAGACAACTGCAGAGGCTGATGAGATCGGTAGACGAACCATTCTCGATATGGTTGAAGATGAGAGTGCTGAAGGCATCGATGTAGCTCCAGGTGGCGATCCGGGTGGCGAGGAAGACGAAGCTCAACGCAACCGTAAGCGATTGCTCGAAATGGCGCGGATTGCTAACACCTTGGCAGGTGATAAGGATGAGAAACTAAAAAAAGCCGTCGAAATGGTCACAGACCTTTTGATGGATGGTTTCCGACCAATCCTGTTCTGCCGCTTTATTCCCACAGCGGATTATGTAGCAGCAGAGCTGCGGCAGCGATTACCGAAAGATGTGGATGTTGTTTCGGTAACCGGTGTGCTCCCGCCATCCGAGCGTGAAGAACGCATCCTTCAGCTGGCTGAATCTCCAAAACGGGTTCTGGTCTGCACGGATTGTTTGAGTGAGGGCATCAACTTGCAGGACAACTTTGATGCTGTGCTGCATTACGACCTTTCATGGAACCCCACTCGTCACGAACAACGGGAAGGAAGAGTGGATCGTTATGGGCAGAAGAAAAAGATTGTTCGCGTTCTGACGTATTATGGCACTGATAATCAGATTGATGGCGTAGTTTTGGACGTGCTGCTTCGAAAACACAAAACCATCCGCAGCTCACTTGGAATATCGATACCTGTGCCGGGGAATACAGAAGAGGTGATCGAAGCCATTTTCGAGGGATTATTGTTACGTTCCGGTCCGAATGTATTTCAGGGTTACCTTCCCGGTTTTGATGAATTCATTAAACCGAAAAAGGAAGACTTGTACGGAAAATGGGAAGCTGATTCTGAGCGTGAAAAACGCTCCCGTACCCTGTTTGCCCAGGAGACCATCAAGGTGGAGGAAGTCACCCAGGAGCTGCATGCTGCTCAAGCAGCAGTCGGCTCAGGTGTGGATGTGGCCGCATTCACGAAGGATGCTTTTCGCGCCTTGGGGGCGGCTGTCAGCGGTAACGGAACGATGAAGGTGGACCTGAAGGAAACCCCCCAAGGACTGCGGGATATCCTCAATCGAGATCGAAAACAAATGGAAGTATTTGAGGCGCGGTTTGAATCACCATTCGAAGAAGGTCAGTTGTATCTCACACGCACTCACCCCTTGGTGGAGGGTCTATCAAGTTATGTTATGGAATCTGCCCTGGATCCATTGGCAGGTGATCGTCAGATCAAAATTCCTGCCCGTCGTTGTGGAGCTATCCGCACAGCTCAGGTTGACCGGCGGACAACGCTGACCCTGGTGCGTTTCCGCTATCATATTGTAACCATCCAAGGAGAACAAGAAAAACCGCTGCTGGCGGAAGATTGCCAGGCAATCGCGTTCACCGGCTCACCCCAAAACGCAGAATGGTTGGACACGATTGCATCAGAAACCCTATTGAGTTACCTGCCAGACGCAAATATCAACTCAGAACAAGCCGGTGATTTCGTCAAGAAAGTTGTGGAGGGGTTTGATGCTATTCGCCCACACCTGGATGAGGTAGCCGTGCAGCGAGGGAAGGAATTACTGGAAGCTCACCAACGCGTACGGAGAGCATCCAAGATCCGAAATGTGACCTATCGGGTCGAGCCTCAGCTCCCGCCAGATGTTATAGGGATTTATGTTTATTTACCAATGGGAAAGTAGATGATCAATTACCAAACCAATAACAACTTTTTTGCACAGGGTTTATACCATTCTGGACAAAAATCTGTTCCGGTTCAATTAACTGGAAACTACAAATCGTTTTCTGATGATCCCGTCGATATTCAGGTATGGTCTGAAGAGAATGACGCTATTGAAGTATTTGATTCCTCAATGCGTTATCCATACTCTATTTGGTTTGATGGGAAAACCGAAATGGGAGAGTCACTATGGATGATGGGTATCCGACCATATCAGATAACGGGTTCTAACCATCTAGACGGCTCGGTTGACATATTTATTAAAGGAAATCTTGAGGCGACCTCTAAACCAAATCAAACTATTCATGTGCACGCTATCACATCTCAAAGCCCAGTCATATTGCCGGAATGGCGGTACATACAAAGTTATGATGGGACTACTACAAGGCTTGGAGATGAAGTGGAAAGAAACGGCATTAATTGGGAGAATAATCAGGGAAAGGCTAAACTCATTGATTATTACGAATTTGTCAATGCTGATAAAAATGATCGACACACATCTATTAAAATCAGAACTAACTCGCTTTTTCTTACAATAATTCCAATAATTGAAACAGAGATTAAAGCAATTTTATTTCAATTGCCAAGATTTCTATATGAGGATCTAAACCTCTTATCATTTATTGGCCGAAAACGTATTGTGTGTACTGAAGCTACTGCAAGAATATCGGATGATAATTCGAACTCATATGCATATGCACGATATCGTACATGGGGGGGATTTTACAACTTGCCCTCCGAACAGAATTTTCTACGCCCATTAATTCATCCCCGTTTACTTCAACAAGGTGTCTTTAGTAATTTAATATCCACTTATAAAGCATCTCCATATAAAAAAATTATTGACCGAACTATTCCGTACATTCTCACCTCTTATGAAGATGGATATGTGGAAACACATTTAGTAAATGCATATGCTGCTCTAGAAAGTATGGTTGATGGTATAGGATCGTTCTACGAGCAAGATCATTTGCTTGGAAAGCGGTCTTTTAAGCATCTATCAAGCAAAATCAAGGATTTAATTACTCAAGAAATTTTGGACATTGATATTGCAAATGGAATTTCTAAAAAAATTCCTGAATTGAATAGACGTAGTTTTTTAGATCGATTACTTTTCTTATTGAATATTCAGGGTGTAAATACAAGCCTAGTTTGGCCACCTAATATTGACGAATCGAAAGAATTTCAAGAAATAATAACTAGAAGAAACCTTCTTATTCATACAGGATTAATAGATCGGGGCGATCTTTGTGATTTTGACCTAAACAGAGTCCAAAAATTAGTTGAAATTTGGATTTTAAAATTACTAGATTGCCCAGATGAGAAGGTCAATCTACTTAGTCTGTACAGGGATGCACCAATTAACAAGATCCTCCATTACTAAATATCACATGCAAACCCGTTCACGCAATATCTTCACCTCAATCCATACCGAAGGGTCTCTACTTCCTCCCGATCTGCTTCAGCGCGTCTTATCCGGTGATAAAGAGCTGGGTGGTCTTGCCCCAGCCGATTATCATCTTGCTGAAAGTGAGAAGCTCAACGAGGCCATAAACCGCTCCTGGAACCGCCTACAGGGAGCGTGGGCAGCGTTCCAGACCAGCAGGAACCGCTTGAGTAAAGGTGACCCGGGTACTACCCTGACACGTGAGCGCTGGCTATTACCCCTCTTCCAAGAATTGAATTACGGACGATTGGCAGTAACAAAGGCTATAGAGATTGAGGGTAAACCCTATCCTATCTCGCATGGTTGGGAAAAAGTACCTATTCATTTAGTAGGATGTGGGGTTGATCTTGATAGCCGAACGACTGGAGTAGCAGGGGCATCACGCTCCAGCCCGCACAGCCTGGTACAGGAGCTGCTCAATGTATCAGACGAACACCTATGGGGGATCGTCTCTAATGGTTTACGGTTGCGAATCCTACGAGATAATTTAAGCCTGACCCGCCAGGCTTTCCTGGAATTTGATTTGGAAGAACTGTTTGAAGGGGAAATTTATTCAGATTTTGTGCTGCTGTGGCTGTTCTGTCATCAATCCCGATTTGAAACGATCGAAGGCAAAACTGAAGGATGCTGGTTAGAAAAATGGTCGAAGGCTGCCTCGGAACGTGGCACGCGTGCCTTAGATCAATTGCGCAATGGTGTAGAAGAAGCAATAACCGCATTGGGTTGCGGTTTTCTCGCCCATCCGCATAACCAGGCATTACGCAAGAATCTTCATTCTGGAGAATTGGATGTTCAGGATTTTTACCGCCAACTTCTGCGCCAGGTCTATCGCTTGATATTCCTATTTGTTGCTGAAGACCGCGATCTATTACTCGACCCCCAGGCTGAAACGACAGCTCGTGATCGCTATATGCGCTACTATTCAACTGCACGCTTGCGCCACCTGGCTGAAAGGCGGCGATCCGGAAGGCATGCTGATCTATGGCAGATGTTTAATCTCGTGACAGATATTCTTGGGGGTAAGGGAAAATTAAACAGACCACTACTTGGATTAGGTTTACCTGTGTTGAACGGCTTTCTCTTTTCGGATAAAGCTCTGCCTGACCTGGAGGCCAGCCAGATAGACAATCAATCATTATTAAATGCCGTTCGATCTTTGGCGTTTACGACAGAAGGTAGTAGCCGTCGGGCTGTTGATTATAAAAACCTGGGACCTGAGGAGTTGGGCAGCGTGTATGAGTCTCTGCTCGAGCTGCATCCAATTATAAACAGTGATGCCGGCACCTTCGAGCTAACCAGCGCATCTGGCCACGAGCGCAAGACCACCGGCAGCTATTACACCCCTTCCAGCTTGATCCAGGTGCTGCTCGATTCAGCCCTCAACCCGGTGATCGAGCAAGCCATTAAGAACGCCGGTCAAGCAAGCGAAGCTCAACAGGCTGCACTGCTTGATCTCAAAGTCTGTGACCCTGCCTGCGGGTCGGGTCATTTCCTGATCGCGGCAGCTAACCGCATTGCTCGCCGGGTGGCGCAGATCCAATCGGGAGGTGATGAACCACCACCTATTGTCTTGCGCAGTGCCCTGCGCCAGGTGATTGCCCACTGTATTTACGCAGTGGATGTAAACCCGATGGCGGTCGAGTTGTGCAAGGTCAGTTTATGGCTAGAATCGATCGAACCAGGCAAACCGCTCTCGTTCTTGGACGCACATATCCAATGCGGTGATAGCCTGGTGGGCGTATCACCCGGGTTGGATATCCGTGAGATCCCTGATGAAGCCTTCGATCCAGCCTTTGGAGATGATAAAACCACCGCTGCAGCTTTAAAAAAACGCAATAAACGTGAGAGAGGCGGGCAGCTGGGATTCCGCTGGAAAGTGACTGAATTGACATCCGATGAAGACCTAGTAACTTGGATGGCACAAAAGGCAAAATCGGTTGATTCATTACCCGAAGACTCCGTCGATCAAGTGCAATCAAAAGCTGATTCTTATCATTCTATGCTTTCTGACCATCAATACCAACAGAAAAAGCTGGAATATGACCTGTGGATAGCAGCTTTTTTCTGGTTCACTCCTAAGAACGATGCGGAGCACATGATCGCCCCCACCCAACAAGAACTGGTCATGTTTCGATCAGGTCGGAGTTTGGAAAGAACATTGGTTGAAAAAGTACGGCATATGTCGGAGGAATTACATTTCTTCCATTGGGAACTGGTATTCCCACATGTGTTTAACAAGGAAAACCCTGGTTTCGATTGTGTCTTGGGCAATCCTCCCTGGGAGCGAATTAAACTTCAGGAGCAAGAATTTTTCGCCTCTTCCGACCATGAAATTGCTAGAGCTCCCAATAAGACTGCTCGTCAGAAATTAATTGATTCGTTACCCATTAATAATCCTGCGCTTGCATCTGCTTTCGTGGATGCTAAGCATGTAGCAGATGCTTCATCAAAATTCGTACGTAGCAGTAGTCGTTTCCCATTAACAGGTATTGGAGATGTGAATACATATGCATTATTTTCTGAGACTATTAGAATTATTTTATCTAGTGGGGGTCGTGCTGGTTTCATTGTTCCATCCGGACTTGCAATTGATAATACAACAAAGGACTTTTTTGGTTCTTTAGTTTCCTGTCAATCATTGGAAAGTTTTTTTGAATTTGAAAATGAAGGCTTTTTTTCTGGTGCAGGGCAAGGACACATGATACGCTTTGCTCTAACTACAATTGTGGGTAAAAATCAAAAAGTAGATAAAACCCGTTTTCTATTTCAGGGTAAAAGAATTGCTGACCTTAGTGATATCAGACGTGTATTTAGCCTTTCGCCTAAAGACATTTACCAAGTCAATCCGAATACCAAAACCTGTCCGATTTTCCAGACACATCAAGATGCCGAAATTACTAAAACAATATATTCGCATATTCCTGTATTGATGCTTGATTCTGATATTGAGCTTGAATCAACAAATCCTTGGGGAATTCGATTTTTGCGTATGTTTGATAGTGCAAACGATTCTGATTTATTTAAAACGAAGAATGATCTTATTACTAATGGTTATGCACTAAACGAAAATTATTTCTTGAGAAATAGTGAGATTTTTATTCCACTATATGAAGCCAAAATGGTCTATATCTATAATCATCGTCACGGCGACTTTAGTGACGCACCATTTGGTGAACGAATTCATGTATTGCCAATAATCCGCGATGAAAAACTACATGATGTAGATTATTTGACATTCCCATATTATTGGGTCAATGAGAATGCTGTAAGAAAAATTCTACATGAAAGAAATTGGACCCATAAATGGTTAATGGGTTGGCGAGATGTAACTGATGCTCGTGCAAGTGCTAGAACTCTAATTGCGAGTGTAATTCCTTATTCTGGTGTAAGTGATAAGTTTTTGTTAATTCTCCCTGGTGTTAAGGTTAATTTGCTGGTCGCATTAATTGGTAATCTATGCACTATCATATCTGATTATATTGCAAGGCAAAAAGTGGGAGGACTACATTTCAAATATTTTACTATGAAGCAAATCCCAATTCTTCCACCAAATGTCTACACATCTACAGACTTTGGCTTTATTAAACCACGGGTTCTTGAACTAGTTTACACAGCTAATGACCTAAAACCTTTTGCTGAAGATTTGGGTTACACAGGTGAGCCATTCCCTTGGAATGAAGAACGACGTGCCTTATTACAAGCTGAAATGGATGTCTACTATGCTAAACTTTATGGATTAAACCATAAGCAATTGCGCTACATTCTCGATCCAGCGGATCTGACATCTCGTGAGCTAGAGCATATTCTTGATCCCTGGGAAGAAGTAAAAAATCCATTAGATCCCGCAGGGTATAAATATCGCTGCGAAGGCAGTGATTTCCCCGGCGAAACCTTCCGGGTGCTTAAAGATAAGGAAATACGTCAGTTTGGTGAATACCGTACACGGCGGTTGGTGCTGGAGGCATGGAACCGGCTTGAGGGGGTAGAGCCGGCAGTACCGACTATTACCCCAACTGTACAGATGCAAACGGCGAATATCTTTCTCCAGGAGGAGGAATTAGGTCCAATCCCAAAAGCCACCCCAGCCATTGTTCCCCCGCCCGTGGAAGAAAAACCAGAACCTGAGCAGCTCCAACCTGGCTTGATCGACTTCAGCGTTTATAGGTGCCTGAAGTGCGACAAGATGGTTTTGGGATATGAGAAGGAGAACCATTCTCGGGATGTACATCAAGGAAGACCGCCTGAGTGGAAGAAGATAAGGTAAGTATGGCTATTAACTTTAAAAGAAAGGTAAAAAATGGCCTTCACACATGCACTTTACTATCCTTGGATAGAAATATATGATCCCGCATGGCTAAAAACAGCCATCCTCTATTGGGAAAAAATTTCCACTATCGTTCCAGGTAATTATCCAGAAAATTATCAATCGCAAGATTGTGAATTTTTAAGACAACAGAATATATTGATTCCTGAATTTGTACAGCCTTGGGATCCTTGTGTAAGAGAAGCATCGGAAAATTTCCTAGATTATCTCCAAGCGCCGGAAGCAACTCGTATTTTATTGCCAGCGGGATCAAAGTACCAACAGTTACCAGCCTTGAATACAACCACCGAATTGTCCAAACTTAATAGATATAAGATCGGAGAAAATTTAGCACAAGAATTGATAGCGAGTGGTAAGGTCATTCAGAATGGTGAATGGTTAATTTTTGATAAAAGTTCAGTTATCTATTACATGACCTTATTGTCAGCGAGTATCGCTAGAGAAAAAGGATACTCCCCACTTACTCACCTGGAATGGTATGAAAATTTAAATAATAGAGTGAAAAGAGGAGACAATCCAAAATCTGAGGGGAAAAAACTAGGTGAAGCATTATTAGCGAGAATGGCTCTGCAAACAGTAAAAGTTGGACCAGACACGCCATTGGAGTCATTGATAAACTTTCGGGAAAAGTACAGTGACGAATTAGGCAGGTTTCGGGCTGAAGTAGGTCGTCTTGCCAAAGACATCGATCCCAACGTTCAATCTATGGACGCTTTGGAACAACATGTCCACGATATTTTTACCAACAATATACAACCTGCGATAAATACTTTAACAATTAGGCTGAAAGAAAATAATATACGATCCGTTGCATCACATCTCTTTTCTGCAATTTTTGCGATTAGTCCTAACCTAATAACACCTAACCCGCCTCTATCTATTGCTTTATTAGGAGGCAGCGAGATTATTTTTAACCGTCTAAATTATTTATTAGATAGGAAGGATGAATTATTGGCGAATCCATACTCTTATGTGTTATACGCCCAAAGAGAATTTTCTTGAATTGGCTGGTTTGTTCAACAGGAAGAAAATGTTGGGGTTTACAAAGGATAACCTTGCTTTTGAGGCAAATCGAGGCAAGAAAGTGGAGTGGAAGAAGCTGAGGTGAGTTAGTTTCTGCCCTGGGAGGAAGATCTTAATGACGGACGAAGGCAACGAGTCGAAGAAACCTCTGACAAGAAATGAGATACTAAAAGGGAATAATGGCTCTAAAGCGTATCAATTACCCAGTGGAAA
This sequence comes from Anaerolineales bacterium, assembly GCA_003105035.1. Taxonomy (NCBI): domain Bacteria; kingdom Bacillati; phylum Chloroflexota; class Anaerolineae; order Anaerolineales; species Anaerolineales bacterium. Next base: position 156,876 of record PQAL01000018.1, read on the forward strand.
GACGGTACTTGCAGCCTACCTATCGTTGGGGATGGTCCAAGAAATCGAAAAAAGTGTTGAGCATTCGGCTGAGGGAGACAAAGAGCATTTATTAGCCCAAAAAGTAGTCGAGTGGATGCTGAGAGAGAGCGACAAAAGTGATTATCTGTCATTTTCTAGCGAAGACCGATACCGCTTAATCGAGATTGCAGTGGAAGAATGGGGGTGCGAAGATGAGTACGAACGATTAACTGACATAAACGTTCCTGAAGTCCGGTTTTACCAGGCTGTTCGGCTCCAAGAAAAAGAGCTTGCAAAGTTGCTATCCGAGTCTGCCAGGGCAATCTCTATAAATATCTCGAGCATAATAGAACCTTTGAGAGATCTGCAAATCGAGTTGGCTACCTCTCTAAAAGAAATGCTCGACCAATCTAGTCAGGTTGACGGAATCAGCGAAATACTAAGCGCCCTAGACACTCGCATCATGGATCAAGTGGGGGATATCTATCGATTTCAACCCCCAATCCTTGACATTGCTGAAGAAATAGCAAAAATCCAATCATCCTCGGTTGTATCTACACAGAAAAGCATATTAGAAAGTGTGGGAGGTACGATTTCAAGCTACCAAACCTTGATGAAAGATATCCTTCCCGTAGAAAGGTTTGCAGTTCTGCCTGATTCAGTAAGGTACTTCCCAACGATCGAGATGCACAATACATCGATCGTAGCAGCGCATATTGTTGACGAAACTTCATACGAAACTCAATATGATGTCATCGCACCAGAAACAACCGAGTTATCGAGTTGGTTGGAGAGCTTAGATCCATCATTCCCTAATATGCTACATGGCGCTGAGCAAACAATCTACTCTCAAAACCCCGATCACTTTCGTCATTTTGCCAGCAGTCACAGAGAATTATCTACTCACGTGTTGCATCTGCTAGCTCCCGACATCGATGTTAAGCAATGGACCAAGGATCCAAATCACTACGATAAGGACGGTAAACCATTCCGCAGTACAAGGCTTAAATATATCGCGAGAAACCATAATAATTCCACCTTCGTTGACTTCCTTGTGAAAGACTTCGAAAACCAAATGGCATTGCTGAACGCCGACGAGCATCGCCAAAAACAGGAATATACAGATCAGGAATTGCTTGCTTTACATAGAAGATTCCTAGGCATGTTAGGCTTTCTCCGGGAAATTGTTTCCTCGCATTCGTAGTTGTATGGCTGTGAAATGAAGGGCTGGATGCGTTTCTACGAGGGCATTTCGTTTGTGATTTTTGGCTTTATTAGTGCGAGGCGTGAGGGAAAATAGTGATCAGGTGAGACCGAGTGAACCATACCCAGGAAGTGCATCACACTAAAGAGCCCTGGTGGAAGAAGATCAGATAATTGATAATTAATCCTCGATAAATGTAAATGCCTCTCCAACGATTATACTGGTAATGATGTTGCATCATGAAGATCACGTACCCTTTTAAAAATAACCTCGAAATCATGACCAAGCTGATATAAATTTTAAAGGAATAAGAAAACAATGGAGCTAAAGAAAACCAACTGCACAGAGTGTGGATCGCCGATCGCAATTTCAGACGATGTTGAATATATCAACTGCGCTGCGTGTGGGTCATTCTTCGCCGTTGAGCGTGGTGAGGGATATATTGGTCTGAAAGCTGTCGAGAAGCTCACCAAAGCCATCCAGGATACTGGTATTGGAACCCAGGAGGTCATCCGAGAGAACACGCTAGTTACCCGAACCGAGCTGCAGCGCTTACAAGCCACTCAGGAGATTTCGATGGCAGAGATGAAGCTGGGAAATCTACAGGCGGAAATTCGAGGGCTGGAGCGATCTGAGAAGTCCCCAAAAATCCAGAAACAGATTAGTAACCTGCGTGGGATCGAGTTTTATACCTTGGAAGAGCTTTACCGAAAGCGGTTAAATGTTGCTGCCCTGGGTCCGCAGGATATAAATTCTCGCCTTCAAACTGCAGAAGATTATTTCAATTGGCTAAATACTCAGAGAAATCTGCTTTCCCATACGGACTTCTCTGCCGCTCAGAAAAAACAATTCAATTATGATTTAGATATTCGGATTGGGCGTGTCAGGAAAGAATTATTCGATTTACGCACCATCATGATTAAGAATGGTTTACAGACATTTAATGTCTCAACCCTCCCTCTTGACGATCTGAATGAAGCGCAGAGTTACTTACGCCTTTTGAATGAAGATGAAGCAAAAGTTCGTCAGATGGCTTCTTCCCCTGAAACGCAAGGGGTTTTGAAGGAATTATCAGACCGGAAGATAACAGTAACCGACGCGTGGATGCAGCTGGAGAATAAACGTGTATCAGGCATGTTGAGCTCGCCGGGTCTGGCGGTAAACCAGAATGAGCTCGCATCGCTGAAGAACCGTCTCGCCTTGGTTAATGGGGATCTAAATACCGTAAAACAAATGCCACAGAACAGCGTGACCAAGGAGTATGTGAACAGGTTGGCCCAAGAGCAGGCAGCTCTAACCAAACAGATTAGCAGGCTTGAAAAGGATATACAGAAAGCTGTAGAACAAGCCAGAAAGAATGCTATAAAAATGAGTCCTTCAATTCAGCAGCAGCCTTCTACTGGCTCTGCTGTAAAAACAGGACTATTTGCAGGATTATTGCTCGCATTGACTGGTCTGTTTGCCGGCATAGCTGCGCTAGGAAAGGAAATCGTCGGATCAATCTCATCCCCCAAACAATCCGCAGGGGTGCCGACGATACTACCTGCCGGAACTGGTCTGGTACAGCCTGTTGTAACTTCTCAACCTAATCTCGCAGTATCATCCACTACACAATCAATTTTTTCTATTGCTGCAGCTCCTGCTATGAAAGCACCTGGAATAGGGTTTGGCGCTTTGGCTAAAGGTTGTTCGCTTGGTTTATTATTATTAATAGGTTTCTCAATTATTGGCGCAATTATCATGGCTACTGCATTCCCAAGCTATACCAATACTAGTAATTCAATTGGAATAGGGGTTCTCTTCCTGGTTACTACAATAGGATTTGTTCTAGGATCATATATTTTTTTAAGAAATGTTGCACCTCTAGCTCGAATTAAAGTGATCGGTCCGAGTCGGGAGATTGTCATCAATAAGCATTCGAAGAAACCCGGGTTGACTAATCCCCTTGCAGTCAAAGGGTTAATCGGATTGATCACATGTTTGTTGGTTTATATGTTATTCCTATCAATCATGGCGATGCTGCCTCAAGATTCAATCATGTGGGCATTTTGTATAGGCATATTGCTTGGCCCGATAATCGCTGCATTAATATCATACCGGACTTACCTGGCTGAGTTGGAAAGATCATAGATCCATTATCACAATTTCCCGGGGTTATGCCCAGACCCATCCAGGACTTCCAGGCTATTTTCGAAGTGTATATACGTCGTGGATGAACAGATTGACAGGCTAATCATGTTAATGTTGAGAGCTGAAATTTAATTGGCATTGCGTTGGAGTGAAGGAAGCTAAGGGAAGGAAAGGGAATGATGGTTACTCTAACCTTGGGAGCAGGTCACATTGACCGGGTAATACCAGATGCAGATAGTTTACTTCTGCAATATCGGAAGGATACCGGCTATGACTATCTGGACTATGGACCGATAACCCCAGCGAACAAAATCCTTCCTGAAGACCTGGCGGTCACCCTGTTGATGAACTCTCGCGTCGGGTGGAGAGCCTTCTACAGCCTTCAGAAACACATTCAGTCCATTGACCTGGCTGATCTTCCAGCTAAACCACTTGAAAACACCTCAACTGACGAGCGTATATTAGTGGCAGGATTAATCGCCAAGCTGGCTCAGCTACCAGGTATTACTGCTTCAGTCGCCACAAAGGTGCTCCACAAAAAGCGGCCGGCGCTTATACCCATCCTTGATAACCAGGCAATTTTTGGTGCGTATATGTATCCTAAGTGGTGGAATAAGCCAGCTCGTAACGATAGTGTCAGGGAAGGAAAAATAATAACCACTGCGTTGGAATGGATCTACTATGACCTGACTCGCCCGGAAAACAAGGAAGTATGGCCCAGCTTGAGTGTAATTGAGCCGAAACGGCACCGGGTTGAGCTGTTTGATTGTGTGTGGTGGGTGTATTTCCGCAGTAAACAACCAATTAATAGGTTTATAAGGGCATAAGTATTAGGTAAAGTTATCGATATGACTTCCTTTCAAGACCCAAAGTTCTGCAAATCCATCCTGGATATCGCCCAAGCATACGGTCCTTATTCTTTTTGGACGAGCAATCTTGTCCTTGGTGCAAACCCCGATGCCACCTGGAGAGCCGTGATGGTTGTGGCAGCTCTCAAGGATCCTCTGTTCGCCGAGCCTTGCCGTAGTTTGCTCAAAGCCACCGATAGTCGAGTACGAGCTTGGGCTTGCACTGCCCTATCCGAGCTTAATTATCGACCTGCTTTTGCTGATATATTAGCAATGATTGCCAGTAATTCCAATAGGGTACGTCGTCATGCGCGGGAAGCTGCTGCATCCATGCAAGGCTTACCTTTAAGAACGCATTATGTACACCGAGTCATACCAGGTTTACATATCCCGCCATTAGTTCTAATATCCGAAGATGATCCAGCGATTATCCGATTCAACCAGAGATTCATCCAAAGGATGGGATGCCAAGTTGAGATCGCCACGTCGGAAGAAAAAACTGTAGAATTAGCCCTGCACGTATTTCCCCAGGTTATTATTACGGATAATCTAAAATACAATGATTGCTTGAGCGGTTTAAATATGACTTGGGATTTGTGCCGGCGTAAAGAACTGCGTGAAACATTGTTTTTTATGCTTACCGTTGACGAGGTCGAGCCAATGTTCTTATGGGGCGGTGGTGATGCGTATTTTAGCAAGCCGCTTGATTTACGAAAATTCGGTCGGATCATGGAAGATTATCTGCTTTAATTAGGCAGACCAATCGTTTGAAAGGAATAATATGGTGGGCAAAATATATATCACGCATTGCTCTTGGAAGAAGGATGACGCACTGCAAGGTACCAACAAAAAGGTCACCCCGGATAGGCTTTATACCGCAGCGTTTATCCAACGCTTTGTCAGCAGATGCAAGCAATGCCACGCCAATTGGGCGATCTTCTCGGATAAATATGGTATTGTATTACCAAGCGATGTTATCCCTTGGTATGACATGTCTCCTTCAGCAGTCACAGAAAACGAATATCAAGTATTACTGAAGAATTTTGGTGAAAAATTGATTGGATATGATGAAATCTGGTTCTACCATCTGCCTACAAGATTTCATCGGCTATATAAAAAGCTGGTCCAAGATGCAAGGAAACAAGGAATGCTGATCAATCTTTTCTCTCATGTAGCTGAGATAAGGTGATGAGATGAATGATAACTGTGAATGGCTACATCGAATATTTGAACCACTTCCTATGTATAGGTATCCTTATCGGCAGGATTGCATTCCCCCGAATGGGATTTATTTCATGTACGAGGTTTGTGAGGCACATAGTACACAAGGAAACAAGCTGCGAATCACCCGAGTAGGTAGCCATACAGGGCAAGGGAACTTACCCAAACGGTTAGGGCAACACTTTTCGCCATCCGATAAGTGGATGAATTTCCGCAATGACCAACCGAAAGCTTCTGACCGTAGCATTTTCCGGAAACATATCGGTAGAGCAATATTAAATCGCTCTGGCGATCCATATATTGGAGTCTGGGAAATTGACTTTATTAAGAAAAATAATCGAATGGAGAAAAAACACCTTCGGGATATTGATAAGGAGATCTCCCTGGAAAAACAGATAACCGAGTGGATACGCAACGATATAAGCTATAAATTTATCCTAGTCGATGATAAAAATAAAAGATGCCGATTGGAAGGGCATTGCATCAGCACGATCGCTTATTGTAAAAGATGCCATTTATCCAAGACATGGCTGGGAAGTGATTGTACCAATCGGGTCGTAAGTGAAGCTGGGATTTGGAACGACAAGCATGTAAGCGGTCCAGGGATCTATACATCCGATAAAAAAGCAATTGAGGAGGCTGTTGCAAAAACACTTGAATGGTTGAAAAGATGTGAGTAGGAACTGGGTTCACAAACATATATGTGATTTCTTATTAATTCCGATTAATTAGGTAAACCACGAAAATGCTAATCCCCGGTAAAAAGATAAACAGTGGCACCTGGTTGAATCAGCCGCACTGGAGCAGCACCTTGTTATTATTGTGAACGACTGAAGAATTCGTGTGACTATATTAGATTTCCTGGAGCGAAATGATTTTATGTACGAGAGGCAATTGCGGCAAATATGGGAGAAGACGCAGGGTCACTGTCACTTCTGTGGGGATCCTGTGGAATTCGAAAAACGTGGATGGCATGATGGAGATTTATCAGGATACTGGGAAGTCGACCACGTCATCCAGCGCGATAAAGGTGGAAAAAATTCTGTAGACAATTACCTACCTGCCTGTACAAGATGCAATCGTCTCAGGTGGCATCGGACAGGTGAGAAAATTAGAGAATTACTGCTATTAGGATTGATTGCCCAGGATGAAGTCAATAAAGGCACAAGTATAGGCATATCTTTAATAAAATTGAGGGAGAAGCGGTTAATCAACAATAAAAAAAGACGTAAAGTACTACAATAATTTACATGACCGGTTCGGTATATGCATTCTCCAAAAGATCCAGCAATAACCAATTATTGTGTTAGTTTGCTCAACCGCTGCGAATATAGACAAATCATAGCATATCCCTCATGAAGAAAAATGATTAAAGACCATAATAGAGCAATTAAGTCGTCCATATAATCAAAGCAATATTGTTGAATCTGTATAAATTCACAGAGGCAAAATGAGTCCTAATGAAATACTATTCCATGTAAATGGTCAATTTAAAAGTCCCGACGAGATAAGAGAAAGAATTAATAAATTTGGGAATAGTTATAGTAATACGATTTATGAAACAATCCATAATTCCAAGGTTCTGGATAGCGATGGACAAATATTCTATAAATGGCCATCTCGTCTATTATCAAATTTTGGAATGACCAGAAGAGGACCATTTCATGAGAACTCAGCTGAGATATTACATAGCTGTTGGATTGCAATTGGAGCTCGATTGATAGAAATAAACAATGCAGTACGGAAAAGTGGATTATCCCGAGACAGGTATATCATAGAACTAAGTGATCGAGAGCGGAACGGCGTAATCGCGGAAATCTGGCAAATCACAAAAGAACTTTTACAGTACACAATGGGGGATACTTGTTACGGTCTCGTTGGAGCCAGTAAAATACTTTTTTCGGTTTTACCTGAAATTGTATTACCCGTGGATAATGCTCAATGGTTGCACGTTTTTAAAACCGTTGATCTTGGAGATGTTATTTATTATATGGCTTCTGATATTAAAAAGTGGGAAGGAATCACTGGTGTACAACTTAATCGTTTGGATCGCACAGAGAGATTAACTACAATTCCGTCTGTTTACAATGTTATGGCAATGCTCGCAAGACCAAAAAAGTCTGAGATTTAAGATATCGAATATACGATTGTACGCAGCTGACAGAGTTTAGTACTGATGCGGATAAGCATGGCTCTTAGAAGAGCAGAAATGTGAGGTTATTATGCTTGATGGTGTTCATAAACTGATCGACTCGGCGGTAGTCGAGCCGGCTAATTTTCCTCCCACGCTGATATTCAACGAGGGGTGGTTACTGAGACTAGTGCTTGATTGGTACTCGAGAAACTATAACATGGACCAGCCATTATTATTACAGCCAAAGTCTACCTGGTTTTCAGAGGCTTTGCTGCCCTCTCCATTCAGACCCCGCTACCGTGGCGATACGAGAGCAGAAGCCCGTACCCATGCAGATGGGATTCTAGGTCACATTTCTATTGGAGGAAGTGCCAAAGCTGATGCTATGCTACTGGCTGATGCGACGCAACTTATTGTTCTTGAGGCTAAGATCTACAGCCCATTATCAGGTGGAACCCGGAATGCACCAAATTATAACCAGGCAGCTAGAAATGTAGCTTGTATAACCGAACTTCTACAAAGGGCTAATCGTCCACCATCAATCATGACGAGCCTTGCATTTTTAGTTGTGGCTCCTGAGAAACAAACCAATGCTGGCATATTTACTCAGATGCTGAACAAAGATGCCATCAAAAAAGCAGTACAGGCACGTGCGAAATCCTTCTCAAATGAACTAGGTGATTGGGTCGATATCTGGTTTTCACCAACCATCGAAATAATTCATATTGAGGCAGTTTCCTGGGAATCCCTAATTGGCTATATTGAAACAATCGATCGACGGTCTTACCAGTCATTAACAATGTTCTACCATCGGTGCTTGGCTCATAACGGACCGAGACAAAAGATAGTCACATCGTAGCTGCTCAGGCATAGAAACAATCGCACATTTCCTTCAGACACGGTTTTCCTCACCCGCTTGAGCGGTTACCATAATAGTATCTTCTGATTTGTTTAGCTATGACATTTTTACCAGGAGGACAAGATAGGATGGATAAAATTACCAAAAATTTGCCAGGGAAAGAAGAAGAAACAATTATCGAGTCCGAAATTTCGTCTATGCAAGATCAGACCTTTAACGTTGAGTACGGTAACATATTACAAACTACATCTTCAAAATACAGCTCTTCCGTATTCGCAGAGGACGATACATCTGTTATAAAGGCAGATAAGTGGGATTGTTTGTTTGCCGCTTCAGTCGGTGTGCTCACAGGAATGATGGATGTTTTTTGGGTAGGCGAATTATCTTTACTTAATGCTCAGTCTTGGGGACAGACACAGGTGAACCAGTTTGTAGTAAAAGTGGCCCAACACGAAGGTTATAACAAGGACGGACTTGAGGACGCGATAAGATATCTAGAAGAGAAATACCCTAACCCTTCAGATAAATTGACCTCAGATTTGGGCGGTACGCTGCAGCACCACTTGCGCGACTTTTCTCATCATACATCTCCTTTTGGCTTGATATGCTCAATAATAACGCAGTTCACAGGTGAAGGTTATGGCACTGATACCAATGGCGACTTACTGCATCTAGTGATTCCAGCTTCAGACTCTATTGGCAATACCTTTGAAGATAAGGTCTTTTTTGGTGTTGTAAACTGGTTTTTTCACCTTGTTAGTGACATGGCAGGATCTAGCCAATCATCGGGAATAGGGACGGGTATTCCTGGGCCGGTTTTATCAATGCTAAAGGAAGCCTCTACCTTGCCTTTGATTAAAAAAATTATGATCAATTACAAGGACGAAAGAATTGAATTTTCAAAATGGATATCAAAACTATTCAATGGGACAGCTATTCCACATGAAGGCCTAAATGATTTAGTCAGGATCGACCTGCGGACAGAGATAGGCATCGGCAAACATCTGATCAAGCAGACTGTGCCTGTCATAATAAATTATTGTTTAGTACATGGTTTTTACTTCATCAAAAGGCTGCTATTGGAAATTAAGAATAAAGATATCAAGTCTATTAGAGAAATCAATAGGCTGGAGCAGCGCAACTTCCTGCCTCGTCATAACAGATGTATAGCCCGATTGGTCACCATCTCTAGTGGGACGTTTACAATTATTGATATATCCGATGCATTAATCAGATCGTACATAAATCATCCTCAGGATAAAGCCGCCTTTACGAAGGGCGTAATTCTACGTATCAATTTCCCGGGCATTGCTAATTTTTTAGTTGCCATCAAGAATGATGCAAGTTACATTGCTGCGGATGTAAAGGATGCCTTCCAGATAAAAGCACAAAAGGTGCTAGATAGCCGAGAAGCAACGATCGAGAGCTGCTCTATAGAAGTGGAGGTAGCTATGGATAATAGCGATCTGTATCAATATACGTTTGATTCACTACTTAAGCAGATAAAAGAAAGTAAAGATGCATTGTCTAGACGCTATGACAGGGAAAAAACTGCGCTTGCACCGATTTTTGACCTTGGTGATAGCGATTACAGTCTGTATGAATCTATAGTATCTGTTAATGAGGGTAGAGCGGTCTATGCAGTAGAAGAATTACTAATTAATTTGTTTGAGGAAAACAACATACCGTACGACACTTACCCTGTTGACCCCAAGTTTTCCAAAATGATTCGGGGTGAGCCGTGGAAGTTCTCACCGTTTTCTTTTGTCATGATGGAAGATGGCCGGAAAGTAGGCTATTATTTTCCAAGCAGATCAAATTATGTATCAAAGAACCTTGAAAAATATGATGTTGATTGCGTGAAAGTTGTAAAAATGTATAACCCAGATGAGCTAGCTTATCAAGACATCATCAGCGTGCCGAATCAAATCAAGGAAAAACGTGGAAGTTCTATACGTTTATGTACGCTAAAAGACATTTTTGATTCGTACTTTGGACCCGAAGAGTTTTCTGCGTTTATGGACTATGTAAATGAATTTAACGAACGCGCTAGGTGCCTAATAGGCTACAACACTGTTATCACGCCGACCGATGACGCAATCGAACATTTCAAGGAAAGCGTGTCAGATATGCTGTGCAAATACCCTTATCGGGATTTTATACCGGAAGATATCTTTGAAAGCCAGGTTGAAATCCTATATAACAACTACATTAGTCGAGGACTTTATAAGGCGATGACAGGTGATGCATCATTTGCCGATAGTTTCATTAGTTCAGAGTGGCTATACAGATTGAATCAAGTGACGAATAGTCTTGACCAGACAGGAATCGTGTCTGGATACTTAAAATCGGTGGAACAGCTCCTGTTCACTGTTATTCAGTTTTCCAAGGATCAGGGAAAGAAGATTAGAACACGGGATAATACAATTGCCGAGTACACAACTGATAACGAGGAACGCATTGATACGACGCTTGGATCTCTTAATGCTTTCATTGAATCTAACAGCGGGATTTTCAATGTCTCGAATTTTGTAAAGCGGCATATAGTTAAAACTATCGATGATTGGCGCGATAAACACAGAAATGGCTATTTCCATAAAGAAAATCTTCACAATGCTGAAAAGGTTGTAGAAATTCGCCAGGAGGCAATCAGCCTATATTTTCTCATCCTTGGAGGGTGCGATGTTCACGACGATCAGTTCTGGCAGCTTGGTATTGCTGCCCAAGAGTCTCATAAATTAGAAAGTAATATCAAAGAATTCCAGTATCAGGAGTTTGAAAAATGGCTGAACCCGATACTAAAGCATATGTCGACTAAGGGTGCTGTAGCGATAAGTTTTAACCTATACGAGGATGAAAGTAATCGTTGGTCTTTGCAATTAACGACAACAAGCAGATTTGATGAAAACGACAACAAGTGGACCTGGGATGAAGTGTTTTCATCAGGGCGCGATTATTACTCCTGGCAGTTCGATTGTACCTGGGAAGAAGCATTGGCTCAGTCTGTTGAGGGAGTTAAGAAATACTTAGAAGGTGGCACCTATTCTGATAAACTCAAAAAATACAGTGCAGTAGGGATTTCCCATAGAGATTGTGTGAAAGTTGTCAACAAGGAATAATTGCACAACATTACGCTAATTTTTGATTAACCTATAATCGGGGTATACACTCCATCTGTCATGCCCGAAGTTTATCACTCATGGTGATTTACATAAAAGGTAACTGCTCAGCTCATGATACTGGCTGAGTAGTTACATCTCAACATAGATTTTGAGTTAAATTTATACCAGAGGGTCGAGCCTAGGACGAAGAGAAATTTTGCAGAAAAGGGCTCTCAAGAGCGGTCAGTGGTTATGATCTGTAAACTAAATTTATGCTAGGTTTATAATAATCAGAAAGATGCTTCTAGAGGCGGTAAAGGAGAAAGCTATGCGTGCATCATTCGTCGAGACACTCATGGATCACATCATGGAAGCAGCGATGATCCCCAAAGCACAGATTGAGCGAGCAGTAGGTCCCATTCTGAGTATGTTCTTAGAGGATGTTCTGATTGAAACCCTTAAGGATGATCCGGATTTGTCTGGACCTGTTGCCATGATTTGCCCAGAGTTCCCACTCAAAAAATCAGGTAACAGGCAATCCACTAATATTGATTGGCTTATGTACAACACAGTACGCAGACAACTCCTCTTCGTCGAGCTGAAAACATCTGACACCTCTGTTGATGCAGACCAGAACGCGATTTATCACAATAAACAAAGGGCTATCAGAAGTGAGGGTGGCTCATTCCTTATCGAAGACTTGGAACAGTTGAAAGGTGCATCTAAAGAGTATGGGAAGTACCAGTACATATTAGAAAAGGTGTCACAATACAAGGATAAAATTTCCGAATGTCACGATGTAAAAATCATCTATCTGGTTCCCAAGTGTGTAGAGTGTAATGTACAAGGGCACGCGGACAAGGTTCTCACATTCGGGATGTTATCAAATACCATCACAGGTTCTTTTGCAAAGGAGTGGACCATCATCCGAAGTCATCTTTGTTCGCTTGATGACTCCTCCCAGCGTGTGCGTAATCGCCAATCTGCACATGTACCGAAGACGGATCGGGCTGTGAACTTCGCAGATCGTACTGATTTTAAATCGATTGTCGAGTTGTGCGAGAAAATGGGCGATGATGTTATTGTGGGGTTCTTAGGCGGAAATAACGAACTTGCCAGCAGAGATATTTCTTCGCTTGAGGGTAGAATGTATAAGTGGGATCATGCTATTGGTGGTACCGGAATCAAGGATTCACGAAACTGGATACGTGGGTCCGTTTTTTCCAGAATCATCAATGAAAAAAGCAAACTTACGAAGTAAGTATAAAACTGGGTCTTCGCTAAGAAAATAGCCGAGGATAAGCAGTCTAACTGGTTGTAGAGATTGATGCAGAAGGCATAGGGATCGATGACCACCAAGCCATATGTATTAGGCTCGACAACTGGAAAAAGCTCGGCTGGTCCGATCGTCTTACCGAACTCGATAAGGTTATTGGCAATCTTGTCTAATTGATCTCGAGACATGTCCTTACGATTACATTCCGGATTCCATAATATGACATATTTATCGCTTGCATGCCAGTAGTAACAATCTGGTTATACTGTATCGCGAATTATGCGTCTTTGCCTTCCATAATGCCGGATGAAGATTGAGCTTAGTAAGTCCTCGTAGCGTTGTTTTTCCGTGCATCCAGGCTCACGAAGATTCCTGGGTTTCTGTCGAGAGAAGCCGATATCCTCCGAGGCAACCAGTAGTAGGCACATCTACTCACAGGTAATCACGAAAATTTTGTTCCCTTTTTTTCACTACTCGCTCTACCAGGTTAGTTGCTTTCGCCCTTCATTTTGATTTTAACTGTAACAAATCCTTCGCCCAACTTTACTAATTATCCAACCACAAATTTTCTACATTAGAATTTTAGCTACCCCTTTTTTGTTAACCTCATGTGCTCTATAATCTGAGAGGAAAACGTTTACGATTGCTTGTTTTTCTCAATTCCTTATAACTCGTTCATATCGTTGATATACTATTACGGGATCTAGATTTCCCAGTAAAATAACTACTATGAGACCAGTACCAATTGAAATCTGGAGAGATTGCAAAAAGTGAAAGGATATACTGTAGTCGAGATGTTCGCTGGGGTAGGGGGAATGACACATGGCTTCCTCTTGGAAGGTTTTCCCGTTGTGGCAGGTTTCGATTCAGACGAGAATTGTAAATACCCTTATGAGGCTAATAACCCCGGTTCTAGATTCAATTTGAAGAAGATTGAAGAAACAACCCCCAATGAGATACTGAATCTATTTCCCGAAAATCATAACAAAATTTTCGTCGGGTGTGCTCCTTGTCAACCTTATTCGTCTTATACCAAGAAGAAAAATAGTCCAGGAGAGAAATGGAAATTGATTGATCTATTTGGAGATTTAATCTGCAGTATTAAACCCGAGGTCGTATCGATGGAGAACGTCCCCGATTTAGTGCGCTACGAAAAAGGAAGAGTTTACGATGCATTCGTGACAAAATTGAAGCAAGTTGGTTATTATATTTCGGAATATCCCGAGGTATTCTGCCCTCAGTATGGGATCCCTCAAATACGCACTCGCCTCATTTTTTTTGCATCTAAATTTGGAAAAGTGAATCTCGAAGATCCTCAATATCCTTCCGATAAATATAAGACAGTCAGGGATACGATTTATCATCTTGAGCACATTGAAGCTGGAGAGATCAGTAAAGTGGATCCGATCCACAGGTCGAGTAGATTATCTGAAATCAATCTGCGCCGGATCAGATCTTCTTACCCAGGGGGAACCTGGAGGGATTGGAGGGAAGATCTGATTGCTGCTTGCCACAAGAAAGCATCTGGAGCATCGTATAGAAGCGTTTATGGTCGGATGTCTTGGGATCAACCTTCTCCGACGATCACCACAGAATGCCACGGGTATGGAAATGGTAGGTTCGGTCACCCCGAACAAAATAGAGCGATTTCACTTAGAGAAGCAGCCCTATTACAGACTTTTCCAGCCGATTACAAATTCGTAGAACCTGGAAAACCTGTTTATTTCGATGCAGTTGCAAGACTGATTGGGAATGCGGTACCTGTAGATCTGGGTAGGGTTATTGCACGAAGTATAAGGCGCCACTTGGAGAAATATGATGGATGAATCTAGCACCCACAAATATGAGATGACGATAACCCTAGATGCCCTCGAACATCTGGGTGTAGGACTATATAGTAACGTGCCTGCTGTCCTATCAGAAGTAGTAGCCAATTCCTACGATGCTGATGCATCCAGAGTAGATATCGAAATCGATTCGTCAAAAGGCGAGATCGCCATCCTCGATGATGGCCACGGGATGTCATCGGAAGAATTGAACTCTAGATATTTGACTGTTGGTTATCTCAGGAGAAAGCACGAACCTATCGTCACTCCAAAGTATGGTCGTAAGGTCATGGGAAGGAAAGGAATTGGAAAACTATCGGTTTTCTCTATAGCGAATACGGTCGAAGTCCAGAGTGTCAAAGATGGGGATAGAAGCGGATTCATCATGGATGTCGACGATATGGAGAAGCAGCTCACAGGAGGTAATAAATATTATCCAGAACCGTTAGAACCAGGTCTAATTGTTATCGAAACTGGAACGAAGATTGTCTTGCGGAATCTCAAGAAGAACATTAGTGCATTAGAAACATCGATGAGGAGAAGACTCGCTCGTAGATTTAGCATCATCGGCCTTCAGTACCATTTCGAAGTGTTCGTCGATGGCGAATCAATATCGGCGAAAGATAGAGATTTCTTTCCTAAGATCGAATTCCTCTGGTATTTCGGGAAAAAAAGTGAAGAATATCTTAAAGAATGTCCTAATTTACAATCCTCTAAACTATTAGATGACGTGGTCGATAGAACTAAAAGATATAAGGTCGAAGGATGGTTAGGTACAGTGAAGACACAGGATGATATCGACGAGCAAAATAACGCAATCGTCGTTTTCGCACGAGGGAAATTGATCCAAGAAGACGTTCTAAAGGATCTTAAAGAGGGTGGTGTCTTTTCGAAGTATTTGATTGGTGAAATCGATGCTGAATTCATGGATGATGAAGAGCAGGCAGATCTCGTTACTAGTGATAGGCAACACGTCAAAGAAGACGATCCTCGTTACGAAGCCGTCAAAAAATTCCTAAGTGATTCTTTGGACACTGTAAATACCGATTGGGGCAAATTTCGATCAAAAATTGCAGAAAAGAAAGCACTGGAAAATCCCGCGATCAAAGAGTGGTTTTTGAAAATTGGTAAGGATCAGAAAGAGATCGCAAAAAAGCTATTCACAAGAATCGAATCTTTGAAGGGATTAGACGACGAATCGAAACGTGAACTATATAGATCTAGTATCCTCGCTTTCGAAAGATTGAGATTGACTGATTCTTTGAGTACGTTCGAACTAATACAGGATGAAAACGACTTTGCGATTATAAAAGGATTTTTCGATGGCATCGACGAGATCGAACGTGTTCAGTACCACACCATCGTAAAAGGGCGTTTGGCAGTAATCCAGAAGCTAGTAAAACTAGCTGATAGTCAGCCATCAGTGAAGGAGAGGGTCCTTCAAGAGCATATCTTCGACCACTTGTGGTTGCTCCATCCCTCATGGGATAGAGCATCGACGAATCAAAGGATTGAGCAATCAGTTACAAAAGAATTCAACGCCGTCACTGCGAAATTGACTAAAGAGGAGAAAGAAGGCAGGATCGACATACGGTACAAAACTGCAGCAGGAAAACACATTATCGTTGAATTGAAGAAATACGATCGGAAGGTAACCGTAGATGAATTAATCCCTCAAATCAGGAAATATCGGAATGCATTGGAAAAATGTTTAAAATCCCACTTACCTGATGAGAAGCCTATAATTGAATCCATAATCATCCTCGGAGATCATCCTGAACCAAAGAGTCAACCTGAGACTAATATTCAGCATTTATCCTTGGAAGGAGCTCGATATGTTCTTTACGATCAACTAATTACAGATGCATTGCAAGGTTATCAAGAATATATCGAAAAAGATAAAGCAGTGTCGGAACTATTAAATATAGTGGATAAAATATGAGATACGAGGATGGAAAATGGAAGCTCATATTTTCCAAACGTCGATAAAATAACGGATGAGCTCGTTAGATCATTTGGGCGTCCTTCGTTAGGTAATCGACCAGATCCATTCGAAGAATTATTGTATATCATTCTCTCGTCGAGAACCCCTCCGAATAATTATTCCACCGCATTCGAATCCTTGTTACGTCAGTTTCCAGATCACGATGATCTTGGATCTGCTAGGATCGAAGACGTCAGTGACGCTATCAAACTCGGTGGTCTTCAACATAAGAAGGCCTCATACATCATCGAGTCTTCAGCGAAATTAAATAAACTATTTGGTACGGTTACTCTTGAACCTTTGAGGAAAATGACTAGAGACGAGGTCGAGAAATTATTGACATCTCTTCCAGGAATTAGCCTCAAAACAGCCCGATGTGTGATGGTGTACTCTCTCGATATTCCAGTCTTCCCTGTCGATGTGCACTGTTTTCGTGTTTCCAAGCGTTTGGGTTGGGCGAAAGAAGGCGAAAAACTTACTGATAAAAATGTAAACAAATTACAAGCCTCGATTCCAGAAAAATATCGTAAGGATCTGCACGTCGGGATGATAATGCTTAGTCGAACCTATTGCACTCCTAAATCCCCAAAGTGCGAATCGTGCCCAATCGTTTTATACTGCCCTACCGGTAGAATAAACACTAAAAATAGCATCAACGATTGATTCATTGACTACGATGATTGTTAAAATATAATTTAAAACATCTCCGGATTAGGGTCATAGTAGGTTTTTTTACTAAAGTTTTAGAGATGAACCAACTAGTGTCAGAGAGATCATCTAACCTAGTATGTCACCAATCCTGCTCATTGAACCTGGTACGAGATTGCTATATTCATCACTTTTATAAATTGGCCGGACATGCACCATTTTCTTAAATACGAGGAAAATTGATATCCTTTGGAGAGTATCTAGCTAGTAGCAATATATCTCAGATTATACAAGTAGACCACCGCATACCGGCTAAGTTATTTTATTGATCTTCTCATTCTCACTCTTAACCTGACATCGTGCATGTGTGGTGCAGTTTTATTGTAAATCAATCGATTCGCTCAGCAGGTAGGTAAAAATACTTCCATAAAATAGATTCTATAACCAAAAAATTACTGTCAATATTGTATAGGATAAATATTCTGCATCTCTTAATCAGATGGTGAAGTGTTTTTATCGTTCCGGGTTGCCTTTCATTGCTTCATACTGGGGGCAGGGTTTGAACACAAATGTGTTCTAAAGAGCATTTAATAACATAGTTTCCTAGACGTAATAGATGTCTTTTTCTACTTTCTCTAGACCATTTAATCCTTCGATACTAAGAGGTGGATGAATTATTAGTTTACACCAGTGTCCACAACCCTCTCTTGGTCAATTAACCAAGAAAGGGCTGTGGATTATCCTACTTATCTATTCAAAATATGGGTTCAACGAATTTGTATTGCTTTCGATATATTTTATTAAATCCTCGGGACGGACACGTCGAGCTTTTCCGATCCTGACCGTAGGGATTTCTCCTCTTTGCATCAAAGTATATGCCATCGCGCGGCTGATCTTCAATATTTCAGCCACATCTTTAGCTTTGAGGAGTGTGTTGATTCTTAAGACATTATCCTGAAAATCCTTTTCCTTGAACATATTGATATCCTTTTCTAATTATTTAGTTTGGTTGTATGTTATTTACTGATTTAAATATTGGTATTTTCCTGCACCGAAACGATGAGGAACATCCGTTGTTCCTTGACCCAATATGGGAATTTATTCTGATGGTTAGGGATTTGAATCAAGGAAATCCATCAACCACATTGGGGATGGACTTATGCCTCAGGACAGAGCTAGGGCTGCATTTCCTTCTTCATGCCGTTTGCAACCGTGTGCAACCGTGTGCAACCAGAAGCGCTCAGCATGGTAAATAATCAAGATTTGGACGGTTTTTACCCCATTTTTCCGGATTTATAGGGGTAAAAAGACCAAAAATAGGCATCGGAACTAGCGGAATACCCTTCCCGCTTCAATCGCACTGAAGAGGTCGAGGGTTCGAATCCCTCCAGGTCCACTTAATTACCCCCTTAGGCGGGGGTTTTTGTTCAATTACGGATATATATGGGGGTATGACGAAGGATTTTATCTACAGGGATAAAATTTGCTGTAACCGGCTGCGACCATGATTAATATTATCTATCGACAGAAATGGGTTTATCTAGCTTTACTTCGGTCAATGTCACCAGGTCGTCGATCATCTCATCGACTTCATCCACCATAGTGGGTAGGAGATGACCATAAACATCGCTCGTTATCGATACCGTTTTATGCCCTAGTCGTCTCGATACTATGATCACTGGGACATGATGGTTGAGCAATAGGGAGGCGCTTGTGTGGCGCAGATCATGAATTCAGAAGTTATGTTTACTTACCTGCATTAGGAGGTGCTGAAAATCATGCAGGAGATTATGTTGGTGAATCTGCGTATCGACATGCGAAGGAAACATAAGATCGAACTCAATCCATTTTTCTCCAACCGCTTTACGTTCTGTCGCTGTCGTTCGTAATGCTGGCGTAATCTCTAGATCGTTTTGCTTGCAAGTATTGTACAAACGTTCCCGTACGATGTCTTGGGACCGGAATACTAGCCACCTTCGCCATGCAGACGCTCCAGCTAGCGTTCTACCTTGAACGACTGCTTCATCCGATCAAGGTCGGTCCACCGCAAGCCTAGAATTTCTGATTCCCGTAATCCTGTGGCGAATGCAATCTGAATCAGAGCTTCTACTCTGTGCTCCTTGGTTGTTATCATGAGCTGGCTTAACTGGTTTCAGTAAAGACAGCCATCTCTTTATAAGGCTTAGTTGTGGAATCAACAAGACTTGCCAGGTTCCCTGCGAATAAATCCTACTTGACCGCCTGATTTAATGGGCAGCTCAACACATTGCGCTTTGATGTATTCATCGACAGCCTGGTGGCACGAACAAAAAAAGCATAGAATGATATATCAACACCTGCTCAGTATATTGGGTTGAGCATTCTTCACAATCGTACCTCAATGAAAGGAGAATGTATTGTCAGCCTGTGCCACAACCACCAGGATGTTTATATTACAAACATGCATGCTATCAACCACAGGCTCTATTTGGGGTATTTTATGAAAAAATTACCCCTTTATCCCGGTAAATGTGATACCCTGGATGAAGTATCGTTGAGCAATGAAGAAGATGATTACCATGGGCAACAACGCAACTATTGAAGCTGCCATTAAATATCCCCAGTGCACGGTATATGTGCTTCGAAAGAAATTTAGTCCCAAGGCGATGGTATAGTTTGATTGTTTGTGTAAGAACACTAATGGATACAAGAAATCGTTCCATACTCCTTGAAAGTTAAATATGGCGATGGCGGCTAAAGCTGGCTTTGAGAGCGGTAAAATCACCTTCCATAGGATTTGCAATCGGTTAGCACCGTCGATCAAGGCGGCTTCTTCAAGCTCGAGGGGAATATTCATAAAAAACTGTCTTAATAAAAAGATATAAAATGGACTGCCAAAGAAGGCTGGCACGATCAGTGGCAAGTAAGAGTCTATCCATCCAAGCGTATTAAATTCAATATATAACGGAATAATCCGGACAGGTTCAACCAGCATCATGGTCGATAACATGAGGATGAAGAAGAAATTCTTGCCTGGCGCGCGTAGCCGTGCAAATCCATATGCGATTATGGTACAGGATAAAAGATTTCCAAGGATAGCCAGGGCAGCGATAAAAAGGGTGTTGAGGGCAAAACGTCCAAAAGGCACATAGGTCAGCGCTTCCGGATAATTTTGCCAGCGCAATGGACTGGGAATCCACTGGGGGGGATACTGCATGACCTGGTAATCAGATTTGAAAGAGGAGGACAAAGCCCAAAAGAGTGGCAGGATAAACATCAAAGAGCCCACAATCAACATCAAATAAACGATCAGGTTCCAGATATTCCTACGCCAATGAGCAGGGTGCAAATAGTCTTGCTCATTAAATGAATTTCTAGAAGCCATCCATCATTCTCCGATACTGCGATAAAACACCCATTTACCTGAGGTCATGAAGATCACTAATGTACAGCCTAAAACGACTAAGAAAAGCACCCAGGCCATGGCTGATGCATACCCCATCTGAAGGTGTTCAAAAGCCTTGCGATACAGATAGAGCACATAAAAGAGGGTCGAATCCAACGGTCCACCGTTTGTTGCTACAAAAGCGTTGGTAAAGGTTTGAAAAGTCAGAATAATGCCGAAAATCAAGTTGAATAGAAGCGATGGCGTCAGCAGGGGCAAAGTTACTTTCCAGAATTTATTCCAACGATTCGCACCATCAATCTCTGCAACTTCATACAGAACTATAGGTATATCCTGTAACCCTGCGAGGAATATTATCATTGTCCGGCCAACGCCCCATAAAGACATCATGATCAAGGCGCTCAATGCCCATTTAGGGTCCAGCAGCCAACGAGGTCCCTGAATACCAATATAAGAGAGCAGGGTATTGATCAAGCCATGTTGAGGGTTGAACATCCACATCCACATTACAACGTAGGCAACCCCGCTCAGCACGGATGGCAAATAATATACAGTTCTGAATACGCCGATTCCGCGTAACTTTTGATTAAGCAGGAGAGCCAGCGACAAGCCAAAAATCAAATCCATTGGTACGTAGACCAAGGTATATACCAGGGTAACCTGGAATGATTTGAGTGCCAGCGTATCCCTGGTGAACAGGCGTATATAATTGTCCATTCCTACAAACTGGGGTGAAGTCAGTAGATCCCATTCGGTCAAGCTGAAATAAAACGAGGCTAGGATAGGCCCCAGATAAAATAAAATGAAACCAATTAGCCATGGAGAGATGCATAGATAGAAGAAGACAGCCTCACGCTGACGCAATTTTAGCCTGGAGATACGCAGGCCGGTTTTGATTGAGGCCAAGTTCATGGGAGGAAATAAACGAAGGGATGCCTTAGGGGGGTAGGTGGGAGTGCCCATGTCCATGTGGGCACTCCCAGGTCAGAAATTGTTATTTCAGTTTTTCATCCAATGCAGCTTGAGCTTCCTGGGCGGCGGTTTGCATAACTTGTGCTACATCCGCACTAGGATCGATCAATACCGTCTCAAGAGCTTTACGCAGTGCAGGGTCGCCTGTTTCTCCCCAGTAATCGGTGGATACATACGCCCGAGGGGCCAGATAATCAAGCCCACGGATCCAGGCACCTTCAATCGGATCAGTTGTCATACCGGCAGCTTCTGCCACGGCGGCGACAGGCGGGATAGCGTGTAATTTCCAGATTTCCGAGCCTTCAGCACCAACATAGAACTTCAGGAAGCGCCAGGCAGCTTCAGGATTCTTTGAGCCACTGAAGATGCCAAAGCCTCCCCAGAATAGCACGTTGGCTTTCACATCACCAGCGGGTACTTCTACTGTACCCAGGTCCACGTTCGGATTGCTGAGCAGGCCTGTTTGGGGCCAGCGACCGAACAGGCGCATGGCAGCTTTCCCTGACTCGAACTCGGGGTTGCCACCAGCCCACAAGTTAAAATCAGCAGGTGGAGGGGCTACTTTGTACTTGTTATATAAATCAGCATAGAACTGCACTGCCTTTATCGTCGCTGGAGAATCCATGTAGCCAACATAGCTCGTGCCATCAGGGCTGATCAGGCTACCGCCAGCAGCTGCCACCCAGTATTCAAATCCGCTGGTCCAATTGGCAGACAGTTGAGCACCCCAGATATCGGTCTGACCATCGCCATCGACATCCTTGGTAAGCTCTTGTGCTGTTGCCAGGAAATCATCCCAGGTCCAATCATCTTTTGGATAAGCTACGTTGTACTCATCAAAAATCTTCTTATTGTAATAGACGGCCAGAGGCGAGAAGTCCTTGGGCAGGAAATATTGTACGCCCTGGTATTTACCAGGATCCAACGTACCCGGTAGGTAAATACTGGTATCTAAAGCATAATTCCCACCAATAAAATCATCCAGGGGCAGGAACCCTCCCTTTGAAACAAACATAGGAACGGCATCATCGCCAATCTGGATAATGTCTGGTGCGTCACCAGCTGCAATTTGGGTCAACAGGCGGGTGTAATAGTCATTTCCTGAAACAGCCTCAAGCTGCACCAGGATATCAGGATTTTGTTTTTCAAACTCGGCAATGATCTCTTGATGTGGGTTTAGTCCTTCACCACTGTCGCCAGTGCCCACTCGTAAAATGATTTTACTGCCTTCGGGAAGAGGCGCTGAGGTGGGAGTAACAACGACTTCTTTGGTAACCTCCACTGTTTTTTCTATGGTGATAACTTCTGGTGTCGGTGTTGTTGCCTGTGCACAACCTGCAATGAGAGAGGCAAGCATTATGCCCGTTAAAAGAAAAATGGGAATACGTAGGTACTTTTTCACAGAATCATCCTCCTTTTATGAAATGATCAACTGCTATTAGAAAATTTTTGTCAATTGAAAAAGAATATTTCCACCAGGATTTCTCTGTGGTAACCACCTCCTAAGTCTGATTATCGAGGAGCTTTAAATAATTTAGGATCTACATATAATCATAATGCAAAAACTGTTTTTTTACTATCTTAACTATTTTTTTGATACGGTAACGAATTTTCCAGGGTAAACTGGTTTTAATCAATAAAGCCAATCTCTAAGGCATCAAGTCAGTAATCACCGAAAGATGATTCTTTCCATCCGGAATTCTGGTAAAGGGAATCAAGTGGGCAACATTAATTTAATATTTGACAGCGAAAAAGTAGATTTGGATGGTATTATTCTTCTGAGAATAGTATCTCTACAAAAAATCTTGGGATAGTCATAGAAATGACATTTCCTATAGTAACCGGATCCAACTTGCTCAGAGAGAAGCTGACCCTGCCTCGGGATTTCCAAGGCAGATTCAATCTTGTTTTTATCGCTTTTGAACAGTGGCAGCAGACGGAGGTAGATTCCTGGATGGCATTGGTCAGGGAAATGGAAGAGCAGGTTGACTATCTGGCTTACTATGAGCTGCCAACCATACAGACCAGGAATTCTTTATACAAGATGTTTATCAATGAAGGCATGCGAGCTGGCACCCCTAATCCAAAAACCCGTGAACGTACGATCACGCTGTATCTCGATAAAAGGGATTTTCGCTCCGCTTTGGATATGCCGGATGAAGAGCACATATACTTATTAGTTGTAGACCGCCAGGGGTATGAGTACTTCCGCACTCGCGGTCCATATACTCAGGAGGGGGACATGGCTCTACGTCAGGTACTTCTCCAACTCGCCCCAAAAGCGAAGGAATGATTGGAACGGGTCGCAAGCGATGAACCTCGTACTCAATGGCAAAGAATGGTGTCGGAGAACAACAAAGATCGTCTCATTTTGGTGACCGGCGCAACCGGGTATATTGGAGGGCGACTTGTTCCCCGGTTGTTAAAGCCAGGATACCGCGTCCGTTGCCTGGTGCGCGATCCGGCCCCCTTGCATAGATATGCCTGGCACAGTGCCGTCGAGACCGTTACAGGAGACGTGCTCCAGCCAGATACTCTTGGGCCAGCCATGCAAGGAGTATCCGCGGCTTACTACTTGATCCACAGCATGTCAGCCGGCTCTGGCTTTCACCAGCTTGACCTAGTTGCAGCCCATAATTTTGGCACGGCTGCCTGCGAGGCTGGAGTCGAGCAGCTCATCTATCTTGGTGGTCTGGCTGAAACCACATCCAATTTATCGCAACACCTGCGCTCGCGCCTGCAAACGGGTGACGCTCTGCGTAGTTCCGGTATCCCAGTAACTGAATTTCGAGCTGGAGTCATTGTGGGTTCTGGCAGCATCTCCTTTGAAATGATCCGATATCTGACCGAGCGTGTACCGGTAATGATCTGCCCACGCTGGGTCTATACGCCCACTCAACCGATTGGGATTGGGGAAGTTTTGGAATACCTGGCGACAGCGCTAGATGTGCCGGAGAGCTCTGGGCGCATTATCGAGGTCGGAGGATCTGAAATCATTACTTACGGAAAAATGATGATAGTTTATGCCGAGGTTCGGGGTCTTAAACGCTGGATGGTGCCTGTACCGGTTCTAACGCCGCGTTTATCATCCTACTGGGTCAACTTGGTCACTCCCATCTCATCAGCCCTGGCACGCCCACTCATAGAAGGATTGCGCACCGAAAGCACAGTGCACGATCCGATTGCCAGGCAGCTATTCCCCCACGTCCAGCCGGTAGATTATCGTACATCGGTAGAGCGGGCACTCACCGACTTGGAACCGGGGAAGATTGATTCCACCTGGATTGACTACCTAAGTGCCACATGGGGTGATGGAACTGCCGTAACCATGACTGTTCACGAAGGCATGATTTTGGAGTTCCACAAGCGTGTTGTCCCATCTTCTGCAGAAACTGTTTATCATACCTTCACCGGCCTGGGGGGAAAGCGTAGATGGCCTGCTATTACGTGGGTATGGAAGCTGCGCGGCTTTCTGGACCAGATATTTGGTGGAGTTGGCTTTCGGCGTGAGCGTCGCGATCCTGATGAATTGCAGGTGGGAGATGCACTTGATTTCTGGCGGGTTGAAACCCTGGAGCCGGGACATTTGTTGAGATTGCGTAGTGAGATGAAAATGCCAGGAATCGCCTGGCTAGAGTGGCATGTCACCCCTAGAGGTAAGGAAAGTGCATTGTTATTGCAAACTTCTTTCTTTGCTCCCAAGGGAATGTTGGGATGGTTGTACTGGTATGCGGTCTACCCACTTCATAAATTGATTTATAAGAAGCTCATCGATCAGATCGCAGCTCACGCAACAAGCTCAAAACTCAAAGAAGACAGTATACCCAAGGAGCTTATATAGTGCGATCCTATATCAAACTATACCTTATTACTCTGATTACATTCTTCGTGATCGATATAGTCTGGCTTGGACTTGTAGCAGGAACACTTTATCGGAGTTATCTTGGTTTCTTGTTTGCTCCCACAACCAATTGGGTCGCCGCGGTACTTTTCTACCTGCTGTTTATCCTGGGGATCCTGGTATTTGTTGTCGTGCCTGGGCTGCAAGATAGCTCACTTAAGGCAACCCTTCTCCGGGCGGTATTGTTTGGGCTGGTTACCTATGCCACTTACGACCTGACCAATCTAGCAACCGTGAAAAACTGGCCTGTACTGATCACCGTGATAGACATGGCCTGGGGAATGGTCTTGAGCGTTCTGGTAAGTTACATCAGTTTTCTAGCGGGCAAGCGGCTAAATTAATATGATAATCAGTAATAAATAAATCTCTTTATATGAGGAGGATATTAAATGGTAACCACAAGTAACGAAACAGATGGTTCAACAAGTGTAATGGAGCGCAAGTATACCGGACTGCGACGCTTCAACCTGGGAATGGGAATCCTGCACCTTATCCAGGGTATCTTTATGATCGCGGTCAGCAATGACACCACTTACCCCATCTATACTAATTTCCTGAACTTCGATATCGCTACTCGTTCACTGAAACCTAACGCTGAGCTAGTTTATGAGGTTCCGTTTGGTATCGCCGTGGCTTTTTTCCTGTTGATTTCAGCTGTAGCACACTTCTACCTGGCTACAATTGGGTACCAGCGCTATGTGAAAAATTTGAAGACGGGCATGAACTCCACTCGCTTTTATGAATATGCGCTAAGTTCTTCATTGATGATCGTATTAATCGGCATGCTAGTCGGCATCTGGGATCTTGGCGCAATTATCTTAATCTTCGCCGTGAACGCCACGATGAATCTGTTTGGCATCATGATGGAGCTGCACAACCAGCACACCGAGAAAACAAACTGGACGGCTTTTATCTATGGATGCATTGCTGGGATTGTCCCATGGATCGTGATCATGCTCTACTTCGTGGGCGCGGTCAATTCTGGGGAAGCCAAACCACCACCGTTTGTTTACACCATTGTCCCGACATTGTTTGTTTTTTTCAATATCTTCGCCATCAACATGGTTCTTCAGTATAAGAAGATCGGCCCATGGAAGGATTACCTGTTCGGGGAGCGCGTCTATATCATCCTAAGCCTGTCGGCGAAGACCGTCCTTGCCTGGCTGATCTGGGCTGGCACCCTGGCACCTGTATAGTAAAAAACCGGTTATAAGCCATTGCATGATAACGCTGATTCGAAAAGGTGAAATTATCGGTTGATAAGAGAGGGGTGGTAAGATTCGTTATGATCCACCCCTCTTGAGGCACCAGAGTGGTCTCTAAAATGTAATTTTGTCCCACTTCCAAGTAAGTTGCCGAAATGCATATTAGATGGCGCGAGGAGAAACCATGAAACGGACGGATTTTGGTGCATAATAGGTGTGTAATTCTAAATGCTAGCCTTAAAAATGACCGAATAATGGCATTGCCAGCCTGAAGCAATTGTAAACAACCAGAAATTTATTCGTCATCCTATTGTTATGGCATAATATTCACATATTTTCACATAGTAGCCATAGAACGTACCAGAGCAGGTAAACTTTATAGGAGACCCTCAATGACTACTGAAATTTCGCTGAAACGACATCATTCACCTGATAGTATTTCGGATCGATTTGCACTTGCTGTCACCAAGTTGGCGCGCTTCTTCGCAGATATTTTTTTTGCTCGTCGCTATGGTAACCGAGCGGTTGTCCTGGAAACGGTTGCTGCAGTCCCGGGCATGGTTGGAGGCGTTTTACAGCATTTGCGTGCTTTGCGTCGCATGGAAAGCGATAAAGGCTGGATCCGTACCTTGCTCGAAGAAGCCGAAAACGAGCGCATGCACTTGATGACCTTTATAAACTTCACCCAACCGACGCGGTTGGAGCGTCTGATAATTCTAGTGGCTCAGGGAATTTTCTTCAACGGATTCTTTCTACTATATTTAATATCGTCAAGAACTGCTCATCGTGTCGTGGGTTATTTTGAAGAGGAAGCAATCCATAGCTACACAGAGTACCTTAATGATATAGACAGTGGAAAAATAGCCAACGCCCCTGCACCGAAAATAGCAATTGATTATTGGAACCTGGCATTGGATTCAAGGTTGAGAGACGTGATAATTGTCGTCCGCGCAGATGAGAGCCATCACCGCGATGTAAATCATGGATTCGCTGATGAGTTATCGTGATACCAAAAAACCAAACAAGCATCACACTCGCGTACTGTGCAGCGTTATGAAACGCTGCTCAACTGTGACCGGATTATTCATGCTATAGACTCATTCATGTCTATTTCCCGTTTTCAGATTCCCTATCATTCTCAGTATATTTGATATCAACATGGCTCTACAGGGTAAGCAAATTGGTCTACGTAAGTATCGCCTCTTCGAAGAATAAGCTAGCCTGGGTGATTGGAGCCGGCACCCTGGCTCTGATTAGTCTGTTTAGGTTTTGGCTTGATTCACGTGAACCCGGCTGGATACTTAAATAATTGGCCGATTATATGGAGAGGGGTTATACGAACCGTCCTGGCCTTACTTAACTTAAGGCACCAAATTGATTACAATTTTGAGGTTTCGTCGAGCTTCATGATAAGCTGCTGTAATTCGTGTAAAAAAATGAGATAAGACCCCATGGTTTAAAGATTATTGGTGTACAAGTGGGATAAATTGATAATGTAAGCATACATACTGATTGAATCATGAGTGAAACAAACAGGTATTTATATCGTGAAATCATCTGATCGTAATGCTTTCTTCGTTCTGCCAGTTTTGATTGTGATCGGCATGTTGGTGGCGATTGCCGGTAGCCAGGGTGGCAGCCAGATCGCAGGGATTCCGGTCTTTGCCCTGCTGGTTGGCCTGACCATTCTTATCCAATGGTTGGTCTTTATCCCGTCGTACTTACGGCAAACCGAGAAGTTCTTTGACCTGACAGGCAGCCTCACGTATATTACTGTCAGCACACTGGCCCTGTTATTAAGCACCGGCTTGGATGGCAGGGCGATCCTGGTGTGGGCTCTAGTCGTGATCTGGGCGGTCCGATTGGGTACCTTCCTGTTCAGGCGCATACGAAAAGCGGGTAAGGATGATCGTTTCGATGAGATCAAACCTTCATTTATCCGTTTCCTGAACGTATGGACGATGCAAGGCTTGTGGGTTACCTTATCCATGGTAGGTGTGCTGGTCACGATTACCACAACCAATCGCAAAGAGTTGGACCTATTTGCCTTGATTGGCTTCCTGGTGTGGGTTTTCGGTTTTACGCTGGAAGTCATAGCTGATCATCAAAAAAGCCGCTTCAATGCCGACTCCAATAACAAGGGCAAGTTCATTCGCTCGGGTTTGTGGTCTCGCTCCCGCCACCCGAACTACTTTGGAGAGATCGTTTTATGGATTGGCATCATGCTCATCACACTGCCGGTTTTGCAGGGCTGGCAGTGGGTGGCCCTGATCTCTCCAATATTTGTCACCCTGCTTCTGACTCGCGTTAGTGGCATTCCACTGCTTGAAAAGAAGGCTGACCAGATATGGGGCGGCCAGGCAGATTATGAAGCCTATAAAAAACGAACGCCGGTATTGATTCCCAAGTTTAACGCGCACCGGTAGTCTCATTTCTAATTTTGATCTGTCTGCTACGATGAGCAGTTAGCTTGGCAAAGTCTGGCACCATCTTCCTGCAAGCGAAGTACTCGATCGATTGGACAGTTTAAATCTGAGCCAACCGGCTGTACCTAAATTCGCGTACTAAGGTGTATTTGGGGAAATTCATGTGAATAAATTTGGCTACCCTCAGGTTATTACAATTTCTCAAGTAAAAAAGATATTCAGCTTCAGGAGCTAGTAAAAGGGGAGTAAATCCTTTATAATATACTTTACTGAAACGTTTCAGTATTCATTAGGATTGTTAAATGCCTATCACGATTCGAGATATTGCGAAAAAAATGGGATTATCTATTGGGGCGGTTTCACGCGCCCTGGATGGTTATCCAGATATCTCCGTTGAAACACGGCAGAGGGTGATCCGAGTAGCCCATGAGATGGGGTATGTTCCAAACCAGGCTGCGCGCCATCTGAGACGGGGAAAAGCAGATGCAGTCGGGTATATTTTGCCAGCTAATACACCTCGGTTTGCCGATCCATTCTTCTCTGAATTTATTGCCGGGTTAGGTGACGAGACTGCACTACATCCTTACGATCTACTTATATCTATTGCACCACCTGGTGAAGAAGCAGAAAAACGCATGTACCAGAACTGGGTACAAAGCCGCAAGGTGGATGGTTTTATCCTGACCCATCTGCACTTGCATGATTGGCGGGTGAAGTTCCTATCAAAACAAGGGGTGCCTTATTCTACCCTGGAAAACACCCTGGATGAAGACGATTATCCACGGGTAGAGGTCAACCGGCAAGGAGGCATGTCGGAACTTATAGCGCACCTGGATAAGCACGGATTCCGCCGTATCGCCTTTGTGGGCGGGCCGTCTGAATTGAAAATTCAGGCTGACCAATATGATGGTTACCGGCAAGGCTTGGAAAGATCAGAAATACCATACGACCTCACCCTGGTCATAGGCGGAGATCTGACCAGTTCTGGTGGTTATCTCGCAACAAAACGTATGCTTTCCATTCCAGACCCACCTGATGCCATCGTCTGTATCAATGACGAAACAGCGTTCGGGGTCCTTCATGCAGCCCATGAAATGGATTTACAAATTGGTCGAGATTTAGCTGTAGCGGGATTTGATGGTGTGCAGGCTTCTAGATATACTGAGCCCCCCTTGACTACACTGGATATTCCGATTTATGACATAGCTCGCCAACTAGTAAGGATGTTAATCTCTGAAATCCATGGAATTGTTATCCCCGAACGCCGGGTGGTGTATCAGCCCAAGCTGCTGATCCGCGAATCCACCGGTGGAAATCACTCCTGATTTCCGATCAAAAAATAGAAGTCTTTTTATATAACTTACCAACTGATGTAAGCCTTAATTTTATAGGTTTACTGGAGGATTTATGGTATATGGTGGTTGGTAATATTTATCTTGAGCTATTGAATGCAATCAAACAACCTGGGTGTCCCATATGCCACCTGGGAATAATTGCTGAAGAGAATTACTTTAGCACATTGCTTCAAAATTACCTGAAAGAGCCAGGTTTACGCCAAGACTTACTCGCAAATCGTGGTTTATGCCTCAAACACTTTCGGCGATTTTTAGATTCTGGGGTTAATGATGATCTGACATTTTCATTGGTATACCACGATATTCTTCTTACTCATATCAACGATTTGCAGGCTGAGCCGAAACCTTTGCAAACAAGGAAAAAATACTTTTCCTTTCTCCATCATACCAAGAGTAAAACGACCTTATGGCTCTCAGGCAAGAAATTGACAAGTAAATCTCAACAATTATGTCCCGCTTGTGAGGAACGCAACCGAGCTGCTCGCAAAGCTCTGTCGGTCTGGATGGGGTCTTTTGATAATGAGGTAAAACGTAATGACCTAGCATCTTTTGATTATCTATGCCTGCCTCATTTACGACTGGCGAGTGAACTCATGCAGGACACGCCAACTTATCAAACATTATGCGCTAAAAGCAAATCAAAATTACAACTGTTGCGTCGTGAATTAGTCGAGTTCATAAGAGAAAACGAAAACCAACCTATGAAGAATGATGTTCAGGATATGAAAGCTACCTGGGAAGCCATCCGTAGTATTACCGCAGGAGAATAATAAGCGGAGGCACTGGTCTGGAAATTGATGGTTATCGGAGTAACAATGGCAGGTTATGAACATGCGTTATTTTTGATTTTGCTTCTAGGCTTCCTGCTTATAGGTTTGCGTGACAGGCATCAGTTTAGCCTCTACATCTTGATTGGTGGGGTATTGCTAACGTTACTCCCCCCATTCTTTAGAATCAAAATCCCGTGGGAGTTCTTGCTTGCTTTAATCCTTCCGTGGATCTTATCGCAAGGTGCCCAGAATTCGCTTCAAATCTCGTGGAAGTTTCCAATGCGAGAATTTTACCTTTGGTTATTAGCTACTCTCTGCCTTGGATTGATTGTGTATTTCGTTGGAGGATTGTTCTGGCTCAGGGCTGTCTACATGGGCATTGTCGCTGCCAGCATGTTTTGGAATCTATCTAGATCTGGAGAGACATACAGCCTATTGGAAGTTTTTGGACCACTCACATTGGTATTCCTTCTTGTCGAAACCTCACTTCCTCTGAACGAACCCACTCTATATTTTGGAACCCTATTTAGCGGTGCAGGGATTGGGATTTTTCTGGCGATTTTAGCCATAGCTATTATGAAAAAAATGCCTGTGGTGCACTTCCGATGGGTTCTACTAATTCAAGCCTACGTCACATATTGGGTAGCCTATTTGTTAAAAACATCGCCCATTGCTGCTGTATTAATTGGTGTTGTTGTTTTCATCGAGTTTTATCTCTTCCATCCAGAAGATAAAGAAACAACGATAGTGCCAACGAAGCTGGATAATAGAGTTCCGTTCTATGTCCTTCTGGGAATCTTCGTTTTCACTGCCTGGCAAACACATCAACCGATGGCACTTGTTCAGTGGGCTGAGGTAGCCCTTGGTTTGCTTGCTTGCTTGTTGATAGCGCTTCTAGGACAGCGTATTGGTGTGTCGCGCTTCGAACACTTGATCACAAATTGGCGTAATGCGTTAAAACTCTGTCTATTTCTATTTGGTTTCCTGCTGTTATGGCCGCAAGGTTCGGAAATAAATCCGGGAATCATATGGATCGCGCTCGGAATGGCAATCCTTCTACCAGTTATTTCCGCGAACTTGCTTGCTGTTTTACGTGATTTGTCGACGGAAAAGCATGTAAATTATCCGGATGAGTTGTAAGGGAGTATTCATCTTGTGTCTTGCATTATAAGGATCTTCATCATGACGAAGTTATTGACAATAGCCTTTAACTAGCTAAAAGGTGTAACAATTATGACACCCTTTTTACAGCTAGCCATCGCTTTGACGATTATTATCACAGCCGCCAAACTGGGTGGATACCTGAGCTATCGTATCGGCCAACCAGCTGTGCTCGGAGAACTGTTTGTTGGGATCATCATCGGTCCTTCGGTGCTCAATCTTTTTGAGCTACCCTATTTCACAGATGTCCACATCGAAGAAACAATAAAACACCTGGCCGAGATTGGAGTGTTGTTGCTCATGTTCCTGGCTGGCCTTGACCTTCATTTGAAAGATTTGCTCCGCTCGGGAAAGGTGGCTGGGCTATCTGGTGTGCTGGGGATGCTCTTACCCTTTGGGTTTGGAACGCTAGCCGGTCTCCTATTTTCTATGGATACTTCGCAGGCAATTTTCACCGGCTTGATCCTTTCAGCCACCAGTGTCAGCATCTCTGCTCAAACGTTGATGGAGCTGAAAGTCTTACGTAGCCGCGTAGGGGTGGGATTATTAGGGGCGGCAGTTTTCGACGATATATTGGTCTTGCTCGGACTATCGATTTTTACCGCCTTTGCCCTCCCCTCATCGGATGCTGGAATTGCTGGCATCTTGTTGATCGTATTAAGGGTCGTTCTTTTCCTTGGAATTGCGTCCCTGGTCGGCATGTATACATTTCCAAAATTAAGCCAATGGATCGGTAGCCTACCAATAAGCCAGGGCTTGATCGCATTTACATTCGTCACCATGCTTTTTTATGGATGGACGGCTGAGTCACTGGGGAATATGGCCGCGATTACCGGTGCATTCCTGGCCGGGATCTGGTTTGGTCGTACGCCGGCAAAGGATCATATTCACAATGGCATATCAACAATAGCTTATAGTATCTTTGTGCCTGTTTTTTTCGTAAATATCGGTTTATCTGCCAACGTACGCGGGCTGACCTGGGAAAGTGGATTGTTATTCCTGGTCATGCTCCTTGTTGCAGTGATCGGCAAAGTCTTAGGAGCTGGTTATGGTGCGTTTTTAGGAGGGTTATCCAGGCAAGAAGCCTTACAGCTTGGCGTCGGGATGATGTCGAGGGGTGAAGTGGGCTTAATTGTTGCTGCAGTAGGAATTGAATTAGGCTTGATTGATCAAAACATTTTTTCTGTTGTTGAGGGCTTAGTTATTGTTACAATCTTAATCACCCCCCCTCTTTTAAGATTGGTTTTCAACCAGAAAAAGGCAGACGGAACAAATATCCAACCGGGAGGATCGAAGTCATGAATTACTTGGTTGTTCTGATTGTTGATGATATTGACGATTGTCCAAAAATCCTCAGCGCCTGGGAAGAGTTAGGGGTATTGGGAATTACAATCCTTGAGAGCACTGGACTGGGGCGCATACGCCGGGCGGGACTAAGTGAAGATCTTCCACTGATGCCCAGCATACATGACTTATATCAGTTTGGCGAAATTCACCACCGCACCCTGCTCTCTGTCGTCGATAGCCAGGAATTGGTGGACAAAATGGTGACTACTGCCCAGGAGGTGATTGGTGATTTAGACGATCCCCATACCGGATTCCTGTTTGTTGTACCGGTGAGCCAATCATATGGTTTAGGAAGGCACCGAACGGACAGGACAAATGAATAAGGAGTCCAAGTAATACTGGTTTACGAACAAGATATTCACCTTCAATTATGTGGATATTAGAACATTGAAAACAACTGCTTCGAAAGTGTTGATGCCAATCATGGCTTTTCTTGATCCTGAAGAAGAAATCCTTTTTCACAGGAGATTGTTCGACTTTTTAAACACCGATGAACTCTGGTGTTTGACCAACCGGCGTTTGCTTGCATTCCGAAAGAACCTGTTGCTGGAAGCACCCCTCTTTGAGCCTGACGAGCGGGTGGTTTGCCATGAAACTGGTGAAGTGCAATTCAGCGGTAATGTGCATTTATTAACCACGCAGAGGGTGCTCATCCTTGATATTGGTGCAAAAAACTACCTCATAAAATCGATTAAATTGAGCAAGATCAAAAATGTGGACGTATGTGTGATGAGCAATCATGGCCAAAATGCCATTTCGTATGGCTTGAGAATAGTCATCGCTGACACGGATGAAGCTATTTTCATACTTCATGGGGGTGTGAATACAGGTGGTATCGATCTGCTTTCTCTGAGTCGGCAGGAACAACAAAAGATCAACGAGCGTTTCCCACGAAGATTGTGTGAGCTGGCAGGGCTGCAATTCGCCATTCCTCAGACAAGACCTGCCACAGGTGGATTTACCGTGGTTACCTTTTATAACAAGAGCGACCTGGTCTGGCCAGACAGTTGTTCATCCTGCAATAGATATGAACAAAATCTTGTTTTCGATAGGTTGATTATCAATAATCCCTGGTTATCAACGTACAGCATCGGATTTGGCCTCCTTCCGGGCATCACACATATGATCCCATATTGCCCGGAGTGCTATGAAGAACACTTTGGAGCAGATAAAGTGCATCGAGCAGTCCAAGCAGGTTGGGCTCAGTTCGATGGCGCGAGGGTTGAGCTATTATTTGAAAACAAGGCTTATGCGATGAATTTCATCCAGGTTTACAGTCATTGAATCAGGTATATCGATAAATATTTAGCCGAGGAGTGATGTAACCATGAACACAAAAATTACCGTGATGGGTGCCGGACACGGTGGCAAGGCAATGGCAGCGCATCTGGCGCTGATGGGTTTTCCTGTCACTTTGTTTAACCGTACATTTGATCATGTCGAGGTGATTAAAAAACGTGGTGGGATTGAACTCGAGTCCAGTGAACCAGGAACGAGCGGATTTGCCAAATTGAAAAAAGTCACCTCTGATGTTAATGAAGCGCTGAGCGATGCTGAAATGATCATGGTTGTGGTGCCTTCATCAGCCCATGCGGATATCGCTAAATCCATCGGGCCGCACCTAAAGGATGGGCAAATTATTGTGCTACATCCGGGTCGCACTTGTGGCGCCTTGGAATTTGAAAAAACCTTGCAAGACATGGATTGCACAGCGGATGTCATCGTTGCGGAAGCAGAAACGTTTATCTATGCATCACGTTCTGATGGACCTGCACAGGCGAGGATCTTTCGAATTAAAGAAGCTGTACCTTTGGCAGCGCTCCCAGCCAGGCGTACCGAAGAGGTGCTGAAGAAAGTCAATGAAGCGTACCCGCAATTCATTGATGGTGTGAATGTGCTACACACTGGTCTCAATAACATGGGGGCAATCTTCCACCCAGCACTTACCTTACTGAATGCCGGGTGGATCGAAGCGACTCATGGCGATTATCAGTTCTATATCGATGGGGTGACACCTTCAGTCGCCAGGATGCTTGAAGCTCTCGACCGTGAGCGTGTCACCGTAGCATCGTCATTGGGTATACGCGCCCGCACAGCAATGGAATGGTTAAAACTCGCTTACGACACTACCGGTGAAGATCTTCATGAAGCGATTCACAACCAGCCAGGCTACTACGGGATCAAAGCCCCCAGTACGTTGAGCCACCGTTATATATTTGAGGATATTCCCATGAGCCTTGTACCGATTGCCTCCCTTGGGGAGCACTATGGCGTCTCTGTGAGAGGGATGGACAGCATCATCCGGATAGCCTGCATAATTCACCACACGGATTACTGGCGACGCGGTCGCACTGTAAACAAATTGGGGATCAGTGGATTAAGTGTGAATGAACTGATTACATATGTTAATGAGGGTGTAATCGATAAAATTTGATGAAATCAAAAAGCCTGCGCACAGATTTACCTGTAATTGTCATTAATAACCTGGATCCAAAATGGTCCTCGCAGGTGATTACAGATTATGATGTTGAAACACACGAATTAATCAGGGCATTATCAGTGATCGGGCATCCTGTCATTGATATAGATATTCTATCCAATGACCTGATCTCTCCCCTAAATAGTTTTGATCCAAACGATTACATCGTCTTTAATTGGTGTGAAGAACTTCCAGGAGTCCCACACAGTGAGTATTTAGTTGCGGAAATGCTTGAGCACATGGGATATACCTTTACTGGCGCTGATTCGTCTGCATTATCGCTTGGTCAGGATAAATGCAGGGTCAAGCATTTGTTACAAAGGGAAGGGATACCCATCCCACAGTGGAATTACTATATGCCTTCTCAAGAAATTACATGGGAGTATTTTCCCGCGATTGTAAAAGCAGCTTTCGAGCATTGTAGTTATGGAATCTCACGCGAATCAGTAGTTATGACAAATACTGAGCTTTATGATCGTGTAAATTATATTTACAAAGAGTTTCAACAACCAGCAATTGTAGAGGAATTTATTGATGGCCAGGAATTCCATATAGGCGTGGTTGGGAATGGGCTATTGCACGTATTACCACCCGCAGAAATCGACTTCTCGTCCATGTCGGATATTCATGACCGACTCTGTACTTTTGAGGCAAACTATGAAAAAAACTCATTTGCCTATAGTGTGACAATGCCGTGTTTTCCGGCAAGACTAACACAAGTTCGAAAAGAAAATCTAGAAAAAATCGTAATTTCAGCATACCGCGCCACAAGCTGTCGTGATTATGCTCGCATGGATGTGCGACTAAGAGATGGCGTTTTCTATGTTCTTGATGTGAATCATAACGCCGATATAAGCTGTGGTAATAGCCTGGTGTTAGCAGCTGAGCTGGATGGATACTCCTACGGGCAATTTGGCAGTTTACTGGTAAATCTGGCTGCACAGCGACATCCATCTATCCCAGGTCAGAGATTCCATGATTAACGGAGATGTCCTATGATCATCAAAGACTGTATGAAACGTGATGTGACTACCATTTCGCCGATTATGACTATTCGGGAAGCAGCCATGCTCGTTGTTGAGCGCCACATTGGCGTTTTACCGGTTATTGATGGTCAGGGTAAGCTGGTTGGCGTAATCGGGGTCCATGATTTCCTGACCCTTGAATTACCTGATTTCGTCAACTTCATACATGATGTAGACTTCGTCCACGATTTTGGAGCGGTTGAGACCACTCGTCCGGCATCTCATTTGCTAGACAGGCCAGTTTCTTCCCTGATGCAACCAGTGATAAGCGTTGATGAAGAATGCGGTTTATTGCGTTCATATGCAATAATGCTTCAGCATCAGCTTTTAGATCTACCAGTCGTGTCAAATGACGGGAAGCTGGTTGGATTGGCGTCACGCGTAGATATCTGCGCGGCTGTTCTAGATGGATGGAAAATATCACATACAGGATAGCCATGACTGGCATCGTTCTCTCCACCCTTTTATTCCTCGCCTGCCTCGGGCTGATCTTCTCTGAGAAGATCAACCGCACGATTGTAGCCTTCGCGGGTGCGGTGCTGATGGTTGGGCTGGGCAGCGTGCTCGGTTTCTATTCTGAGACACAAGCCCTTGCCGCGATAGATTTTAAGACCCTTGGCGTATTGCTGGGCATGATGATCCTGGTTGCATTGCTAGAACCGACCGGGGTCTTCCAGTACCTGGCAGTGTGGGCCGGGCGGCTGTCGCGTGGAAAGCCCATCCGATTGCTGATCTTGCTAGGGACGGTCACAACAGTGCTTTCCATGTTTTTGGATAACGTGACTACAGTTGTGCTAATTGCGCCGGTCACGATCTTGATCAGCGAAATATTGGGGATCAGCCCCTTGCCATATCTAATGGCGGAAGCCTTGCTCTCTGATACAGGCGGCGTGGCTACGCTATTAGGTGACCCACCGAATATATTAATTGCTTCCGCTGCGGGTTTTTCATTTGTTGATTTTCTGACCCATTCTTTACCAATCGTGCTAGTTGCCTGGTTGGTTGCCCTGCTGATCATGTGCTATCTCTTTCGAAACGAGCTTGCTACATTTCCAGAGAACCCGGCGGCGATCTTCAAGCTGGATGTTTCAGAAATCCTTACCGATCGGGTGACAGCTAGGCGCGTAGTAATCGTTTTGGCAGGGGCTTTATTCGTCCTATTCTTTCAAGGCATATTGGAGATCAGTCCAGCTTTTATTGCATTATGCGCTGCAGCAATTGCACTCGTATGGGTACGTCCCGATCCATCCAAGGTGCTCAAACAGGTTGAGTGGAGCGTCCTGGTATTTTTTACTGCCCTATTCGTCATGGTAGGAGGAATCAAAGCCACAGGTGTATTGGATGCATTAGTCTCCGTCTTGAATAATGCAGGGAATGTCGCACCAGTTTTGTTTGGTGTGATTATAATCTGGCTGGTTGCAGGAATCTCAGCTGTGGTTGATAATGTGCCAGTTACAATTGCTCTGATCCCTATTATCCAGGGACTTGGCGCGTCAGGGATGAACACAGATCCATTATGGTGGGCATTGGTGTTTGGAGCAGGCTTTGGTGGTAATGGGACAATCATCGGTTCAACCGCAAATATTGTTGTTGCCAACTTATCGGAACGAACTCATACTCCGATCACTTCTTATCTGTGGAACAAACGCGGGCTGCCAGTGATGTTGGTTACCTGTCTAGTAGCCACCGTGATGTATGTAATTTTTTATGAGTGGTTCGCGCACTAACCAAGTGAAAAAGTCATGCAAACTAAAATCATTAAGGGTTTTGTAGGATGCAAATAAATGTACACAATGATAAATAATCACTGGCATCACTTACCAGGTAACGAAGTGCTTGAGATATTAGAAACAAACCCGAACAAGGGATTAGATCTTTTCGAGATCCAGCATCGTCAGAAGCATTTTGGCCTAAATGCATTGACGCCCAAAAAGCGGAAAAGCTCTCTGGCGCGTTTTTTAAGTCAATTCAACAACCCGCTGATCCTCATTTTACTCCTCGCAAGCCTTATAACGGCAGTGCTCAAAGATCCTCTGGACGCAGTAGTGATTTTCGGGGTGGTTCTTCTTAATGCTGTCATTGGCTATCTCCAAGAAGCACGTGCTGAAGAGGCGCTAACCGCACTTTCGAAAACGATGATCACTGAAGCCACGGTTATACGTACCAGCCAGGTGGTCCGTATCCCAGCAACTGAACTCGTCCCTGGTGATGTGGTTTCGCTTCAAGCGGGTATGCGGGTACCAGCAGATTTACGATTATTGACCTCACGTGATCTACAGATCACTGAGGCAGCCCTGACCGGTGAATCGGTGCCTGCCGAGAAGCATGCAGACGAAGCGATTCCGGTCGAAGCCGTCTTAGCTGAGAGGCGAAATATGGCTTATGCCTCCACCCTGGTCACGACTGGCGCAGCCAGCGGTGTTGTCGTGGCTACCGGTGATCGAACGGAGGTGGGGAGAATTTCAGAGCTGATTTCAAGCACAATTGAATTGGAAACCCCACTCACCCGCAAACTTGGGCAATTCAGCCGGGTCATATTAATAGTAATTTTGATACTGGCTGCAATTACATTTATCATCGGATTACTTAGAGGACAAGAGTGGGTAGATACCCTGATGTCAGCCATTGCTCTGGCGGTCGGAGCGATTCCCGAAGGGTTACCTGCCGCGGTGACGATCACTCTGGCACTGGGCGTTTCCAGAATGGCCAAACAACGAGCGGTTGTCCGCCATCTACCAGCCGTTGAGACACTTGGCTCAACCACGGTCATCTGCTCCGACAAGACCGGTACGCTTACCCAAAACCAGATGACGGTCCTTGAAATCCGTACCCAGGGTGGTGAGTATACCTTGAGTGGTACTGGTTACATTCCAGAGGGAGGTATTATTGGCAATTGGCGGAGTGATAAAGCTGTCCGTGAAACGCTCCAGGCAGGCTTATTGTGCAATGACAGCCAGCTGGTGGAAGTGGATGGTCGATGGGTGGTACAGGGGGATCCGACCGAAGGTGCTCTTATCGCTGCAGCCCGAAAGGGAGAGCTTTCACCTGATTTACTGGCCTACCCTGTCCGGTTGGATGCTATCCCTTTCGATTCTCAGCACCAATATATGGCTACCCTGCATACAGACGGGGTGGTATATATCAAAGGCGCGGCTGAAATCCTGTTAGAAAGATGCGCTTGGACCATGACGCCATCGGGAGAAAACAGTACCTGCGCAAGCTCCGAATTTCGAGTGGAGATGGAGGAAATGGCAGCCCGTGGCATGCGCGTACTGGCCTTTGCGCGCCTGGAATTGCCAGACAGGCAGAAAATTAGCCATGCGGATATCACCCAGCTCACATTGCTCGGTCTTCAGGGAATGATCGACCCTCCACGGCCTGAAGCCATCAGCGCAGTGCTAGCTTGTCAACAAGCGGGGATCAAGGTGAAGATGATCACAGGCGACCATGCGTTGACCGCAGCAGCAATCGGCAATCAGATCGGTTTATGCGCATCGGATTGCGACTCAGTGCTTACAGGGGCAGAACTGGTAGAAATCTCCGATATTGATCTGGTCCACAAGGCTCATCAGATAAATGTCTTCGCCCGCGTGGCACCGGAACAAAAGCTTCGGCTGGTGGAAGCCCTGCAAGCCCATGGAGATATTGTTGCCATGACAGGGGACGGTGTCAATGACGCCCCGGCGCTTAAGCAAGCCAACATCGGGATAGCCATGGGCATCACCGGCACCGATGTCGCCAAAGAAGCTGCCGACATGGTGTTGACCGATGATAATTTCGCCACCATCGAAGTAGCGGTGGAGGAAGGGCGAAGCGTTTTCGACAATCTGACCAAGTTCATTGCCTGGACACTACCCACCAACCTTGGAGAAGGGATGGTGTTATTGGCAGCGATCGTTACCGGTGCAATACTACCCATCCTGCCGATCCAGATCTTATGGA
Source organism: Anaerolineales bacterium (assembly GCA_003105035.1). Classification (NCBI taxonomy): domain Bacteria; kingdom Bacillati; phylum Chloroflexota; class Anaerolineae; order Anaerolineales; species Anaerolineales bacterium. Next base: position 198,075 of record PQAL01000018.1, read on the forward strand.
TCAATATGGTCACCGCGGCACTCCTGGGTACAACACTTGCGGTGGAACCAAAAGAGCCGGATATCATGCGTCGAAAACCGCGCGATCCAGGTGCACCCATATTGACCCCCACGATTATCTGGCGTATTGTGATCGTCAGCCTGATCATTCTGGCGGGTGCATTTGGCCTGTTTGAGTATGAGATCATGCGCGGAGCTTCGATTGAACAAGCCCGCACAGTAGCTGTGAATGTTGTGATATTTGTCGAAATTCTATATTTATTCAATGCCCGGTCGCTAACGCGTTCCCCATTTCAACTGGGTTTCTTCTCGAATCCATGGGCTATTGGCGGAGCAATCTTGATGGTTTTGTTGCAGATGCTTTTCACCTATGCACCGTTTATGAACACCTTGTTTGGCAGTGCCAGCATCCCCTGGTGGTTATGGTTAGATGTCTTGGGGGTGAGTCTGGCGGCATTTGTTATTATCGAGATTGAGAAGTGGATACGACGGAAACTAGCTCGATAAGCACTTCATTCTCACTGGAAAGAGTTCTAATTGGTTGCTACGATTTAAATATATTTTCATGCATGCGATAAGCCAAGCAAAATTGATACTCAGTTGGCTGTCGCATTCTCTAAAATAAGGCTTAAAAAGTACATGGATATCAAATATCAACCCATAGGTATTATTCATAGCCCGTTTGATAGCTTGGAAGATATGCCAATCCAACCTACGAGTGACATAAGCGGATCAGGAACCGTCGAAATATTTCCCCAATTTATTGATGGCTTGAAGGATTTGGAAGGCTTCTCCCATGTCTATCTACTGTATCACTTCCACGAGATACACCAATCCCGCCTGATTGTGACTCCCTTCCTCGATAAGGAGCCGAGGGGTATCTTTGCCACCCGCGCCCCCAGCCGTCCAAATCCAATCGGTCTCTCCTTAGTTAATCTTATTCGCCTTGAAAACAACCTCATCTATGTTGACCGATTGGATGTGCTAAATGAAACCCCTCTTCTGGATATCAAGCCCTATGTACCAAATTTTGAGCACATCCAAAACATCCGGATAGGATGGCTTGACCGGGTAAAAAGACAGGTAAAAACCCAAAAATCAGACACGCGCTTTAAATGAAAACTCTCTATCCGATAGTTATTGTACCTGTAATATCTTCCCGTTCCGTGCACAGGTATACAACCATACTTCCTTCTCAGGGTTATTCGCCATGAGATTCACGTCTCTTAAATTCATCTTGAGAAAATTTGCCAACCTTTAGCAATTTTGGAATCTCCCTCATGTTCACTACTGGCAATATTGTCGGTAACGGACTAAACCCTGCACGCTTCCAGTAAGTCAAAGCAGGTGAGTTGTTAGTTGTGCAAATGACAAGTATCGTTCAGAGACACAAGCACAAAATCGCCCATTTCGGCCTCGAAGACGTTGATGGCACAGGTGTCTTGTTTGATGTACCAGAACCTATCATTACCCAGGCCTAATACGCCTAAAAGGATGATACGGTTGATAACAGTGTGTCCAACTAAGACAATGGTCTGGTCAGTATGTCGAGCAGACAGCACATTTACAGCGTGCATGCCACGGGAACGTAATTGCGGCAGTTTTTCTCCACCTGGGATAATCGCTTGATCAGGTTGGTGATACCACGCATGCAGTGCAGCTGGCCATCGGTCTCGCACCTCATCGGGGGTTAACCCTTGCCATTCGCCATAATCAATATCAACCAGGCTCGGGTGAGCTTGCACAGACAAACTTGAGTGTTTGGCAATCACTTCCGCAGTCTTCATCGCTCGTGAGAGAGGGCTGGAGTAAATTGCGCTAGGCTGCCACTCACCGCTGATACGGAGTCCAGTAGACTCAGCTTGTGCAATACCAGTCTCATTCAGCTGCACATCAGCGCGCCCACGAAAGCGCTCGATGCGGTTCCATTCTGTTTGGCCATGGCGGACTAATATAACGCGAGTCATGGGTTGCCTCCTTTTTAGATTTCATTTCAGAAAGTAATCCTTATAAGATTACCCTACTTTCTGATAATAATAATGCTTCTTTCCATTCCTATGGAAACTGCTAGACCAACAGGTAACTTCGGTATGCTCACCCCACCAGCCAGTCTGGCGTGGGAGCGAACCAGATTCTTGCTGAGGTGTTCCTCGACCTTGTGAGCTCAACCCACACCTTTTGTATAACCAAGTGCAGACACACCACACATTGTTTAGCTGCCTGTAGCGGAATTCACATATAACCCTCCCCCTGGAGTTTGCAAGTGGATTTACATGAAAATATTTCGGCGATGATACTTTCACTTGATGGCTATCTTTATGGGAGATACGCAATATAATCATGTGTATGTCCCTCGTCATCTTTGATTTTGATGGTGTGCTTGCCGATACCCTTGCGGATATGCTGCTCTTTGCGCAGGAAGTTTGCGACGAGTTGGGGGTGATACATACAGTGGTTCAAAGAGATTTGAGCGAGCTGGAAGTGATGTCCTTCGCAACCTTTGGCCGGGCATGCGAGATACCTGAAAATTTGGTGGATGAGTTTGTCCGCAAGTGCACGGAGAAGTTTGCCGAGAAGAAGTCGCCGCCCGCGATATTTGACAGGTTGGGGGAGGTGGTGAGAAAACTGGCAGCGAGTCATGTGCTTGCAGTGGTGACAGGGAATTCAGAAAGGAATGTTAGGGTGTTTTTGGAGGAACACGGGCTGGAAGCTTGTGTCCGCGCGGTATATGGGGTGGATATGCCAGGGTCGAAGGTGGAAAAAATTTTGATGGCGAAGAGTCAGTTTGCAGCAGGGGGTGAGGCGGTGTTCATGGTGGGGGATTCTGTGAGCGATGTCAGCCAGGCAAGGGAGGCGGGAGTTAAAAGCATTGCGGTCAGCTGGGGACATCAAAGTGTGGGAAAGCTGGTTGGGGCGCTGCCAGACCACGTTGTCCATGTGCCGGAAGAATTGATCGAAATAACCAAAAGCGTTTAATCCCCGCTGGCGATCTGGGTGGTTTTAAAAATCCTGCATTGAAAGCTAAAAACACATGGTCATTTACCGAATTTCAATTATTGCACCAACCAGGTGCACAATGAAGATCTGTGCTGGCAGGTGATGGTCCATTGTGGCTTTAAATGGGGGCCTGTTTTGCCATGCTCAAAGGGTATCCTGCAGTGTTTTTCTCTTTCAGGAATAACTGGTAAGTGCCATCGCGTTTTTCATTTTGCTCCTGGCTGGCGTGGTCTATTCGTTTTGGCTAGATGATTATGTCTGTAGGATGGCTACAATCTTGCATGTCGTTGCCTGGCTCATGAGCACGGCTCTGGTGGAGGTCTCTGGCGCGATGAGCAACCCGTTGGATGAGTAATGCTCATGGTTCAGGTTGGTCCCTATTCTTACCCGATGTTTAAATCCTTGCATGGACTTTGTAGAATTATTCCGGATCTTGCTCAAAGTATGTTTACGAACAAAGCTTGCGTAAATTAGGTTGTAGTTATAAAAATTATTGAAATTCTAGGTGTTAAGTACGAAAACTTCTTTACTCCAGACTTATCTTAAGGTATCCAGTAATATCTATACGGGGCTGACCCAAAAGTGACTGGAGTCAGCCCCATCCTTATCTGCAGGAATAGGTTGAAATCGTTATAAATTCAAGCCCATCTCACTTAGATTGGTTTTAACCTTATCATACATGCCCTGCCAATGTTTAGTTGGCTGGACGGTGTCTAGGGTATAGACCTGGTCGAATGGCTTTCCAGGGTTACCACCTTCTTGGGTAAAAACGTGCTCGTAATATGGTAAAAGCATGAGCACCCACTGGTTGGCTTCAGCAAGGTCCATCTTCATACGGTGGCCGGTCAGGGCTACTTCAGCCATAAGCCTCGCCTCCAAGCCAGAGCAGTTTGGTAGAGCACCATCGGCTGAGCCACAGCCTTCCAGATGGCAGGCACTGGTGCTGTTGACAATGGCATTCGCGGCGGTCTCGTAAAGCAATTCGCTCGTCCCTGTGCCCGACTTGGGGTAGATGTCAGCAACGATGATGGCAGGTGCATTACGGGCAAAAGCCTGCCCGACCGTACTGATCACCCATAGCACCTCGCGCGTGGAAGTGGCGATATGGCGCACGTGGATGGGGTGCAGGATATGGTAGCCTGCTCTGCAGATGACATTGGCGACCAGGAATGAAGCCACGGTGATAACCGCTGAACCGGGTGGTCCGCCTCCCAACCCACCTACGAGTACACACGCCAGTGAGGCGTTGATCATGCCGTAATCCAATGAATTTACCACTCGTGAGAAGTTGCGGTTATCTATCTTAAGCTCGTTGAGCAAGGGGATCAGGTGTGAATCGCATGGGCGAAGGTAACGGGGCTGCGTGGCAGCCAGGTTGCCAAGCTCAGAGACGCTTGACTGTGCCCCCAGCATGCCCATCCCAGGGCGGCCAATGCGCTCCAGGGCAGTATGCATGATCTGTGACTCGCGGCGAGTGGCAACGATCTCCATCGGGTGGCCAGTGCGAACTGGGTACCCATCCACTTCTGTCAGCGTGCCGCACGTAGCCAGGTCAATTAGGGGCTCCTGCACGTAGGACACCATATTTTGAAGTAAGTATGCCTGTGGGATGGGATTGCCAGGTGGGCCACCGAAGAACATTGGAGCGCGTTCGTCACCTAACTTTCGGGCATAGAGCTTGCGCTCATCTTTTCCTTCTCCCATACTGAGAGTTTGCGGCATGGTGCGGATGCCCTCATCAATCTCTGACTGCGTCAACGGGATAATGCGTTCAGTCGAGCGGCTGAATGCTCCCAGCTCCACAGCCATCTCATAGCCTGCCTGATAGATAGCATCCGTAAGGGTAGAGTCACTGGTAACAACCTGGTTGCGATCCCATTCCAGGCGGTATTTTTTTACCAGGCGACGTGCGGTTAGGGCTACCTTATCCAGGTCCCAGCTTTCTTCGGAAATATATTCACCCTGGTTTGAGCGTTCAAGAATCTCGAGGTAATCAGTCATATTCACCTCACGCAGGTTTCAGCAAGGTACGGACCAGGCTCACGGCCTGGGCTGCGTTTCGGGCAGTGCCATCAGATCCGATATCATGTGCCCATGCATCTGTCACCGAAGCACCACCTACCAGTACCAGATATTTTTTACGCAAAGAGCGGTTCTCGAGCAGGTTGACCAGGTCTTTCATGTAGGGCATGGATGTGGTGAGTAATGCAGATACGGCGATTATCTGCGCACCGATTTCCTCTGCCTTGTCCACGATGGTCTTGAGCGGTACATCCACACCCAGGTCAGTAACAGAGAATCCGGCGGCTGTTAGCATAGATGCAACGATATTTTTGCCGATATCATGGATGTCGGTCTGTATCGTGCCAATGACCACCTTACCAGTTGCCTGACCGGAGAGAGAAAGGTTTCTCCCGGCTAACGATGGGTTGAGGATCTCCATGGCAGCTTTCATGGCTCGCCCGGCAAGCATCAGCTCAGGTAGGAAAAAGTCACCTGATTCGAAGCGCTTGCCGACTTCATCTGCACCAGACATCAAGCCTTCATTAAGAATTTGAAGCGGGTCAAGACCCGCCTCCAGTGCAGCCCGTGTGGCAGCGGTAGCTGTTGCACTTTCGCCATCAATAACAGCCTGGGTAATCTGAGCGATTAGTTCCTTATCTGACATAAGCACCGTCCTCGGTAGTATTTTTATTGATGATTACATCACGACTTGCCACAATACGTCCTTCTCGCACTACCAGCCGCTTAATTGGCTGGATCTGCAATGCCGCTTGGGCAGTCATAGCTTCGAGCAAGACAAAGTTTGCGGGCTTGCCAACCATTATGCCATATTCTTGCAGGTTCAGGGCGTGTGCAGCCCGGCTGCGTGGCATGTCGAAAGCAGTTTGGATTTCCTCCGGGCAGGTGAGATGGGCAACGACCGAAGTGACCATAGCAACTTCCAGCATGTCCATGCGACCGAAGGGGAAGAACAGGTTACTGATGTCGTCTGAGCCGCAGCTCACATTAACACCTGCCTTAAGCAGCTGCTTGACGCGTGTGATACCGCGTCGCACAGGCTGCTGATCGTACCTGCCTTGAAGGTATAAATTAATAAGTGGGTTGGTGATAATGTTTATCCGCGCTTGGGCAACTTTCTCGATCACCTGTGCAGCATAGTCATCCGGGTAAGCGGCTAATGCGCAACAGTGCCCAGCAGTGACCCTGCCTTCATAACCGTGGCAAAGGGTGGCGTCGGCAAGCAACTCTAACGTATGCGAGTTGGGGTCATCGGTCTCGTCTATGTGCATGTCGATATCAGCATCGAACTCCTCTGCTATTTCAAACAGGAGCTCAATGTGGCGGGCCGAATCATCAGGTGATGCTTCTGCGTGTGGCATACCTCCGACCACATCTGCACCAGCTTGCATAGCTGCTCGCATGAGCTGGATGCTCTCGGGGTCAGCAATCAATCCAAGCTGTGGAAAAGCAGCGATCTGCACGTCCACCAGGCCATGGAATTCTTCTTTAGCTTTCAGGATAGGATAAAGAAGCTTGAGTTTAGAGACTGAGTCGATATCGGTATGGCTGCGAATATACCCGGTACCATTCTGCAGAGCCAGACGCAGGGCGCGGCAGGCTTTATCGTAAACATCTTCGACGGATCGGCTCTGTTTCACGCGGGCATTGATCTGGATAGCCTCCTCCAGTGTCCCCGATAAGTTGGGGGGTTCAGAGAGGAATGCACAATCAAGGTGGTGATGAGGATCGATGAAGAGCGGTGAAGCCATCGTACCGCTGACATCGATAACGCGGCAATCATCCGTGGATAAACTTGGACCAATTTGGCTCATAATCCCCGAGCGGACGGCAATATCCATAGCAACTGGTTTGCTTTCGAAGATAACGTTGTGGAATAACAGGTTTTCAGGCATGCTAAGGCTTTGGCAATTTACAAAAATCAAAAGTTATGTTATTCAACATTTGCGGGAGTGTCACCCTTGTTTGACTGGATGGCCCCAAGGACTCGCTCAGCGGTGAGTGGGATTGAATATAGTGGAACACCGATAGCATCAATGACTGCGTTCAGGATTGCTGGCGCAGTCGGAGTCAAGGGGGGTTCGCCGAGCCCTTTGGCACCATACGGCGCAAAAGGCTCAGGTACCTCGACAATTTTCACGGTTAGCTCGGGCACATCTTTTGAAGTGGGGATAAGATACGTGCCCAGGTTGAGGTTGCGAGTGGCACCGTGATCGACAAGCAACTCTTCCATTAGGGCATATCCTAATCCCATGATGACACCACCCTCGATTTGCCCGCGTGCTCCACCGGGGTTGATAATCTTACCCGCATCCTGCACGGCAACCAGTTTCTCGAGGCTGACTTGGCCGGTCTCCATGTCTACCACCACTTGGGCGATCTGGGTACCAAAGGTGAACACCGAGGTCGCATATGGATAGCTGCCAGGAGGTAGCTGCTCGGGGTATTCCATGGCGTAATAGCCATCAGCATGTAACTGGCAATCCTTTTCTATGGCTTTTGCGACCAACTCAGGAATTGTGATCGAGAGTAGTTCACCTTCAGCCAGAAGCTGACCTTGCTTAATCTGTAATATTTCCACAGATAGCCCAGTCAACTCACTGGCAGCTTGGAGAAGGGTTTCACGAATAGGTTGGGCAGCACGCAGCACAGCATTCCCCGAGACAAAGGTCTGGCGGCTGGCTACAGATGGCCCAGCGTCGAAGGTGCGGTCAGTGTCTGGGGTAACCACCTTGACTGCTTCGAGCGTGACACCTATCCCCTCAGCCGCGATCTGAGCCAGGACGGTGTGGACTCCCTGGCCCATGTCTGCAGCACCCGTGTGCAGGATGAGGCTGCCGTCGGGAAGCATATCCAGCGTTACCGCCGCATGATCGGGTACGTTGCGCCCCATACCGATACTGAACCAGATGGATGCCATACCCCACCCGCGGCGCAGGTGGGGAGCAGGTTGCTGAGCTAAACTCCTGCGCTCCTGCCAGCCTGAGAGCCGGGCGGCTTCGTTAAGACAGGTTTTCATACCGCCAGCCTCCCGTAGGGTGACACCGGTGGGAACCTGCATACCGGTCTCCATTCCATTGCGCAAGCGGATCTCAAGCGGGTCAATATTAATGGCGCGCGCCAGGGCATCCATCTGTGCTTCGCAAGCGAAGGCAGCTTGGGGGATACCATAACCGCGCATGGCACCACAGATCGGGTTGTTGGTAAAGACGGTATAAGCTTCCAGTCGGGCATTGGGCACAAAATATGGACCGCTCAATGTAGCTGCCACGAAATTCATCACATCCCGTCCGGCGTTAAGGTAAGGGCCTGTATCGCCGATTGCCATGGCATGGACTGCGGTCAACTTTCCATCCTGGGTAATTCCGCTGCGTATGCGGATGGTCACCGGATGGCGTTTCACATGGGTGAGGATGGAGTCTTCGCGGGAGCGAACCAGGCTAACCGGACGCCCTGAAGCTTGTGCTAAGAGCGCAGCATGGATCTGGACATGCGCTTCATCTTTGCCGCCGAATGCACCGCCGATATGGGGGGTGATTACCCTGACCTTATTCTCAGGCAGCTTGAGCGAACGGGCGATCTGTATGCGGTCACGATGGGGTGCCTGGCAGGAGGAAAACACGACCATCGTGCCGTCACTATCGGGATAAGCCACTGCGCCTTCAGTCTCCAGGAAGGCATGCTCAACCAGGGGTGTGGAAAAAGTATTTTCAAGGATGATATCGGCTTGTCTGAAGCCAGTTTCGATATCCCCATAATTAATAACCAGGTGGTCAGCGATGTTCCCGTGATTGGGCCACACCTGTTGCGCACCCGGCTGCATCGCCTCAACAGCATCAAATATTCCGGGAAGTGGTTCGTATTCCACCTGGATGGACTCCAGGGCCGACTGAGCAGCGTCTTCGTTCTCTGCTGCGATCGCTACCAGGGCATCACCCTGGTAACGCACAACCTCGTTGACTAGCAAGGGCTGGTCAGCAGGCTGGGCGTATAAATAGCTATTCTCGCCGGGGATATCGTGTGCGGTAAGGACGGCGACCACACCAGGCATGGCCCGGGTAGAGTTAACATCCAGCCGGGCAATGCGTGCACAAGGATACTTTGTGTAAAGCAGCTTGCCAACCAACATGCCTGGCAAGCGGATATCCGGGCAGTAGCGCGCCTGCCCGGTGACGATCTCGCGACTGGCATACGCCCTGGTTGGTTTACCGATTACACCGTACTTGGTCATCGGTGGACCTCGTTTATCTCAACAGCAGCATGGACAGCTTTCACAATCGCCTGGTAGCTTCCGCAACGGCACAGGTTACCAGAAATTGCCTCTCGAATCTGGCCTGCAGTGGGATTGGGATTGGTGAGCAGCAAGGCGTAACATGACATCAGCATACCTGGGGTGCAGAAACCACATTGCATGGCCCACTGATCGGCGAACTGCTGCTGTAACGGATGGAGTGTGTCATCTTGCGCCAGTCCTTCAATGGTGATGACTACCGTTCCCTCCGCCTGAGCTGCCAGCACCAGGCAAGCATTGACTGCCAGACCATCCATGACAACGACACAGGCTCCGCAGTCCCCTGCCCCACAACCTTCCTTGGTGCCTGTCAAACCAAGCCTATCTCGCAGCAGTTCTAGCAGTGTGCAGCCAGATTCAACTTTGACCGTAAGCGACTGCCGATTGACAACCAGGTGGAGTTCGATTTCAGGCATGCACCAACTCCGGGGAATAGTCATAAATGGCCAGATTAATTGCCCGTCTGGTCAAGACTTCGACCATTTGGCTCCGGTAATCAGCACTTGAACGCAGGTCCGAGATGGGGTCTGCTGCCTGGCGAGCTGCCTTGGCAGCCTGTTTTATTACCGAACCATCCAAAGGGTTGGAGAGAAGGATTGACTCGGCCTGGTATGCCCGTATAGGAGTAGGTGCAACTGATCCGAGGGCGATACGAGCTAGATTGATCTGCCCAGTCTCTGAAAATGATAGCCGGACAGCCACGCTGGCGACAGCAATAGCCATTGCCCGGCGGTTGCCCAATTTCATGAAAACCGCAGTTGTCTTCGGAGGTGGCTTATGGATCTGAATATGGTGAATAAATTCATCTGCTGACAATACTGACTGGCCTGGACCCAGGTAGAACTGATCAAGTGGTATCTCACGCTCTCCGTCCAGGCGAGAAATCACGATTTGAGCATCATAAGCTAACAAGGGCAAGGCCGAGTCAGCTGCGGGAGAAGCATTCGCCAGGTTACCCGCCAGGGTGCCGCGGTTGCGTACGGGTGGACCACCGACCTGCTGGCAGGCATTAACTAACGCGGGCAAGTCGTTTTTCAGCAGTGCTGATCCCAGCACCTGGGTATGGGTGACGCCCGCTCCAATCTGGATGGCATTATCTACTTCAGTTATCTTGATGAGAGCCAGGCTGCGTGGATCCACCAGAATGTGTGGAGCAAGCCTGCCCAGCCGCATCTGCGGAATAAGATCCGTTCCACCTGCGATCACCTTTGCATCCTTTCCATGCTGTTGGAGCACAGCCAGGAGCTCATCGAGAGTATGGGGAGCCAGGTAATTACAGTGGAACATGGAATGGCCAGCGCTAACTAGCTGCAGCCCTCGCAACGATATCATTCCACGCAGTGGAAGCCTCAGCGAGTATTTCGTCTTCGTCCATAGTCAATAGTTTGCCATTTTCCATGACGAGGTTTCCATCGATGATGCTGGATCGTACACTGCCAGATTGGTAGGCTGAGACAATTCGCTTCACCGGGTCGTCGCGATCATACATTGGAAGTGGAGCTGCATGCAGTCCACCGTTATCCAGAATGATAATGTCGGCTTTTTTACCGGCATCTAAAGATCCGAAGCTGACACCACCCTGATCCAAGGCTTTTGCACCATTGCGAGTTGCCATGCGTAAGACTGTCCTCGCAGGCATGGCTTGAGCACCCAGGCGATATTTATTGATCAGTGATGCCAGGCGCATTTCAATGAACATGTCAAAGTTATTATTGCTGGGGGTGCCATCGGAGCCGAGGGCAACATTGATGCCGCGCGCCAGCATCTCTGGCACCATGGCAATCCCGGAGCCGAGCTTCATGTTGCAGCAGGGGCAGTGCAAGACGTGTGTTCCTGTCTCCTCCAAGACGCGCATCTCGGCATCGTCCAGCCAGATACAGTGCGCCATCTGGACGTTCGGACCAACCACACCGATATGCTCTAAATACTTGAGGTTGCGCCGGCCGCGCTCCCTGAGCATCTGGGGTACCTCATCACGGATCTCACCGGCATGCCCATGGATGCCAGCCCCATGGCGATCGGCTTCCTGCTTGATCTCCTTGAGAAGACCATCGGTATTCCACAGCTGCCAGCGGGGTGCAAACCCGTAACAGATACGTCCATTCGCCTTCCCATGCCAGCGGTGGAGCAGGTCCATGCTCTCCTTGATTGAGGTTTCGGTGGTCTCCTGGAGAGCTGGGGGTAGGTTCTCGGTCAGGTCCATCATGGCTTTGCCTGCCTGGGCGCGAATGCCAGATTCCTCAATTGCCCGGAAGACACTATCCTGGTGGTGCAGGGTGCCCATATCAATCACGCCGGTCGCACCTGATTTAATCATCTCTGCCAATCCCAGACGAGCCGAGGCGTACAGCGTTTCAGGGGTATGGTGCGATTCGAGGGTGGTGATGGTCACCAGCCACTGGATCAGGCTCTGGTCATCTGCCTGTCCACGAAATAGCGACTGGCACAGGTGAATATGCGATTGGACAAAGCCTGGCAACACTAACTTTCCACTGGCGTCGATCACTTTTTCAGTGGGTGCATCGATGTGCGGGCCGATCTGTGAGATCGAATTTCCATCGATGAGAATATCAGCAAATAAACGATGATCCTCATCATCCATTGTGATCAGATAACCGCCTTTAATCAGGATTCGTGCCATTCTTACCTCCAAAGGAGTATTGAAAATCATTGAATATTTGACGGTACATGGGCTGGTTTGCTCGTTTCATGCGTTGATAATCCTGGCTAAACCGGTCACACCACTCTCGGGCACGGGCGATGATCGCGGCTTCATCCAGGAAAGTGAATTTCGAATCGCGGCGTAAAAACACCCCATCGACGAGCACGTCGCAGGCTTCACTGCCTGCTCCATTCAGGGTGAGCATGTCGTAAAGCACCTGCGGGCTCAAGGGGAACAGACTTGAGTTATCATGCAAATCGAGGGTGATGAGGTCAGCTTTTTTACCGGGTTCGAGCGAGCCAACGCTGTCTTCCATGCCCAGCACGTGGGCACCACCCAGGGTAGCAAGCTCGAAGATCCTGGCAGGCTCAACACCACGTAACCTCCTGGGCATAATATTGTGATGCTGTAAGACCGAGTTCATCACGCTGAACATATTGTGGGTAATACAATCCGTACCTAACCCCACCCGCAACTCAGCTTTCAACATGTAGGGCAGGTAAGCGCAGTGACCGAACCAGGCGTTCGTGACTGGGCAATGCACCAGGGCTGTGCCTGTCTCAGCCAGGATATCGATATCTGCTTCGTCTAGCATCGTGCCGTGGAAGATGACCGTTTTCGGTCCAAGAAGACCAATCAGGTTCATATATCGTACAACACCGCCGACCTTGCCGAACATCTCTATATGCCTTGCCATTTCTTCGGGGGACTCTGCCAGGTGGGTGACGAGCTGCACACCATATTTTTGGGCTATTTCCATGCTATGCGTTAACAACATTTCGCTACAGTTAAACATGGCACTGGGATGGACACCAACCTGAATTAAGCCTCCTGCGGTGTTGTGATAATCCCTTATCACGGCTTCGGAGTGAGCCAGGTATTCCATCTCATCGTGTGCATCAGCTAGATGAACATCGGAGACCATCTGGGGGTAGATGACGGTACGGGCTTTTGCATCGACGGATGCGCGATAGATCGCCTCTGGAAAGATCATGGCATCGGAGTGGGTAGTGACTCCATGCTTGATCAAGTGCATTAATCCGAACATGGTCAGGTCGTAGGTACTCTGCTCGGTCAGCCAGTTATAGGCCGGCCAGTACATGCGATCCATGGCATCGAAGATTCCGCTGATTGGTGGATCCAGCCAGCCTGGCACCAACAGGGTGTGGACTTCACCCACATGATTATGAGCGTCCACCAAACCTGGCAGCACGACTTTATTTCGGGCATCCAGGATATCAATGCCTGGCTGTCCAGAGTATTGCCCACTAACTTCCTGGGTCTTCCCAACGGCCACAATCTGTGAACCTTCAATGTAAACAGCCCCATCTTCGATGATTCCATCGATCGAGCCCGGGCGGGTGACCAGGTAGCGGCAGTCATGGATCAGGATTTTACCCAAGAGGTAATCTCCAATCAGAGACTTGTTCTTTGACCTTGTTATACACATCCAGCCAGGCCTGTTTGGGCTGGACGGTTTGCAGGTCATAAACATCGTTAAACGGCAGGCCGACTGGTTTTGATTCTACTTGAGGTAGGTAAGCTGACACTGCCCGTTTCACGATCTCGTCAGCCTGTGAACGGCTGAGACCTGCCGCAGCATGGGCTACCTCGCCGTTAAAGCGTGTTTCGAGCCCGGTGCAGTGATTTTCCACAACCCCCACCGCCGAGCGGACACCCAAAACACGCGAAGCTCCACAGGCAGAAGCCACGGTGGCCATCGCCGTGCATTCATATAGCAGAGATTCGGTCCCTGGCCCACTTACCGGGGACGTCATGAATTCAGTCAGCAGATGGGTATTGCGTGCGAAGGCTGCTGCTGCCACACTCACCGCGCGCAGGATCTGCGGAGCCGTGGAATTGAATGAAAATGGATGGGTGGGGCATGATTCGACGCTATCCGGCATGTAAAGCATGTGCAGGGCGATCCAACCAGCGATAATGAGCACAGCCACGCCTTCTTCCGGCCCAGCCAATCCGCCCAGGATGGGATTATAAAAACCCAGGATAACCCCATTTTGATGGATACTATGTGCGACCTTATTGAGCAGCTCGTGATTGGTTTTCATCTCGCCAATCATGGGGATGACATGCACATCGGTAGGCTTAAATCCACCCCTGCTGATCGATGATAGGTGACCGATGTCGCTGATCGACATCTCCACGCACATGCGCGACAATCCCGGCCTGCCTGCCCTACGGGCAGCCTCATTCCCAAAAGCAGATTCCTGCCAGGAGGCGGCAATCTCGAGCGGAGACTTGGCCCGTAGTTGCCTGCCATAGGTTGTAGATAAGGTCCCAGGGACGATCAGATCCAGGATGGGTTCCCGCCAGTAGGACTGCATGATCGTGATGTATTGATCCTCTGAGAGAGGTGTGCCAATCGGCCCACCGCTCACCTGTGGGGGAGTGGGGTCTTCTACTTTTCGGGAGCGGTATAGGCGGGCATCCTGGCCTTCGCCGATCACAACCTTTGTGGGAGCTGCTTCGATGGTATCCATGATCTCTTGCCGGTTGAATTTTATCAACCGTCCTGTGCTACGGTTGTATACTCCGCACTCAACTAAAAAATCAAGGCCAGCTTCGAAAGTCCGGTCGATCAACGCATCATCCTGTTGAATAATATGACCCTTATCAAATTTGAGGTCATATTCTTGGAGTACACGCTGTACCCCTGCAGCAACCATCTTTAGGTCGAAGTCTTCTTCTTCCACCATCGGGCCACTATATGCTCTATCGATAACATCAAGAAAACGAGTAAGTCTGTCCATACAATTAATCCATTTCGTTTGTTAGGTGGTTATCTACGATACTCGTTGACAAAGTATGCCATTTGGTATATTATTGATGTATGATGGCTGACATCTGACAATTATACTTATTATATCCAATATCATGGCATGAACAAGAGGAAACTAAACACATATTTTATTCTCATCCTTTTCGTACCTGAGAAACAACGTACCGACTATAATGTGGTTCTCAGAGAAGCTTTGTCTGAGGCCTCAATACCTATATAATTAATGATATTGTGAAACCGATAAGCCAGATGGACTTCTCAGATCGCTTTATCAATTATGGTGAAGGGTGATTCCTCCACGATGAACAAATTATGGCTGGTATGATCGAAAGCGTTATTGATTACCCCCGTATGTGTCCGAAACACTTAAATATTATCTACGCGCCTCTCTTCAGCAGGCTCACCATGAGGCACAGATTAGAAGGGAGGGTGTTATCAGGATAATCAAATTATCTTGACGATTCCTATCAACATCAAGTATTTATCTCGAATATATAAGTGAGGAGAAGCCAAAAATGAATAAAAAGTCAGTGTTGCAAACGCTAGTCATCATCGTACTACTTTCAATGGTGATCAGCGCATGTGGTGGCACCGCAACCCAAGCTCCTGCTCCAGTTGAGACCGAGCCAGTTGCTGTTGCAACCGAAGCCCCTGCAGCAGGGCCTACGGAGATGCACATGGCCGCTGTATTGACCGTAGGTCTCGACAATGCCTGGGACCGCACATTTGTTGAATCTTATAAACGGGTCCAGGCTGAGAAACCCCATGGGCTCACCATTTCTGACCTGGACTATACTGAGAACGTATGGGGGGATGAGGCAGAAACCGTCCTCCGAGCGTATGCTGAATCTGGCAAGTATGACATCATCTGGGCTCATAGTACTTATTCAGACCAGGTAAAGAATCTCAAAGATGAGTTCCCCGAGATTGCCTGGGTGGTAGTCGGTTCTGGTAACGAAGGCCTGGGTGGGAATGTTTATTGGGTTTACAAGCGCATCCATGAACCCTCCTACCTGATGGGGATCCTGGCCGGCTGCTCAACCAAGACTAATGTCATCGGCGCCGTCGGGACATATGCCTATGATGATGTCAACGATGAAATCAACGCCTTCTTTGATGGTGCCAAGTCGGTTAACCCGGATGTCAAGCAGAAGGTTTCCTTTATTGAGAGTTGGTATGATCCTGCAAAGGCTCTAGAGGCTGGCAATGCTCAAATCGCGGCAGGTGTGGATCATATGGATATGATTGCCGAATCCTACGAGCCATGTGTCGAGAATAATATCCTTTGTTATGGGATATATCAAGATTACAATTTTGCAGCCCCCGAAAATATACTCACCAGTGCACTTGCATTTTGGGATCCTGATATCAAGTGGGTGATCGATGGTTGGTATAGCCATAAGGCAACCGGTGAGCCATACAACGCACCAGCTGAAAAACACTGGTTCCTGATGAAAGATGGAGCATCCGGACTAGCAGATTTTCATGGTGTAGATGCCAAGATCCCACAGGAGTGTATGGACAAGTTCAACCAGGCCAAGCAAGATTTCATGGATGGAAAGCTTGATGTAGCATTAAATATCGAAGTTCCTGTTTCTACACCTTAGAGAGTCACGTAAAAGAGGTTCAATCATTTAGGTGCCCTCGTCTTTCTTATCCTAAAAGATTTACGAGGGCACTACCATACCGGAGGATTTTTTGGATCAAGACAACATTCCTGCCGCCACTGATGATACGGAAACCTATTTACTCGAAGCGGTTCAGTTAACAAAACGCTTTTCTCTGGTGCTTGCCGATGATAAAGTAGATTTCAATGTCCGCAGAGGGGAAATCCATTGTCTATTAGGCGAAAATGGCGCGGGGAAGACCACCCTGGCAGAATGCTTATATGGATTCTATAAGCCCGATGAAGGTGAGATTCGCTTTAATGGTGAATGCTGTAACCTTAATTCCCCAAATGACGCCATCCATTTAGGGATTGGGATGGTCCACCAGCATTTTGTTCTGGTCGAACCACTAAGCGTCATCGAGAATATTGTTATGGGCACGGATCACAAGGGGATACTGCTTGATTTACCAGCCACTGAAAAAAAGCTAAGATCATTATGTGATCTTTATGACGTGAAAATCGACCTGGATGCCAAGATCTGGCAGCTTTCGGTGGGTGAGCAGCAGTGGGTCGAGATCCTTAAAGCCTTGTATACGGGTGTCAAGCTGTTGATCCTCGACGAACCCACCGCGGTGCTTACTCCTCC
This sequence comes from Anaerolineales bacterium, assembly GCA_003105035.1. Classification (NCBI taxonomy): domain Bacteria; kingdom Bacillati; phylum Chloroflexota; class Anaerolineae; order Anaerolineales; species Anaerolineales bacterium. Next base: position 215,101 of record PQAL01000018.1, read on the forward strand.
CGAAGCGGATCGCTTATTCTCGGTTCTACGCAGGATGAAAAATGAGGGATTATCGATTATTTTCATCACCCACAAACTCAGAGAAGTCATGGAAGTCTCTGATCGGGTCACGGTGCTGCAAAAGGGAAAAAAGATTGCTACAGTAAATACATCAGACGTAACTAGCGAACAATTGGCTTATATGATGGTTGGTCGCAAGGTGGTTTTCCGAGTCAATAAAGATGAGGTGAAGCGAGGAGACCCCATCCTTGAGTTAAAAGACCTGTTTGCTAAGAGCGATATGGGCTTGGAGGCATTGCACGGGATCAACCTGGTCCTGCATCGTAGTGAAATTCTCAGTATTGCAGGGGTGGCAGGCAATGGTCAAAAGGAATTATTTGAGATCCTTGTGGGGGTGCGGAAACCAGTGAGCGGAGAAGTACTTCTACGTGGAAAAAATGTAGCCAGTTTCAACCCGCGTAAGATTGCCAATGAAGGTCTTGCGCATGTACCGGATGACCGGATTGGCTCAGGGCTGATCTCGGATTTCAGCGTAGAAGAGAACCTGATCCTTGGCCTGGAAGAAAATCCACCCTACCGCAAAGGTCCATTTCTGAATAAATCCTACATAAAAAAATTCGCTGATGAAAGCGTCACCCAGTTTGATATCGTGACACCATCTATAAAGCAACGTACTTCCTATCTTTCCGGTGGCAACTTGCAAAAAGTGATCCTGGCACGCGAGCTGCGCCAATCACTTAATGTGTTGCTGGCCAACCAACCCTCGCGTGGGTTGGATGTTGGTGTGATTGAATACGTCCATAATAAACTGCTCGATATGAGACGAAGCGGCATCGGGATCCTACTGATCTCAGAGGACCTGGATGAGATCTTCAACTTATCGGACCGCATCGCGGTGATGTTTAAAGGCAGGATCCTAAAAATATTTGATGCTCATGAAGCTAATCTTGAGAGTATCGGTCTCTTGATGGCTGGCATTGTGGACAAGGAAGCCTCATGAAACCGTTTGCAAAGCTGAGCATTGAAAAAAGAGAGGACGTGAGTCCAATAGGGCGGATTATTGCCATCATCATCGCACTGATTGCAGCGATGCTTATCTCGGCCATCCTGATCCAGCTGGCTAACGCCAGCCCGCTAGAAGCATTCGCCAATTTATTCAAAGGGGCATTTGGCAATAAACGCGCTATCCTGGAAACCCTGGTTAAATCCACTCCGTTAATTCTCACCGGATTAGCCACCGTGATTGCATTCCAGGGCAAGATCTGGAGCATTGGCCAGGAGGGTCAATTCTTCCTTGGTGCTATCGGCGGATACTGGGCTTACCGCATTTTCGAGGGGTTGCCTGCGCTCATCCTTGTACCTATCATCATTGTGGCAGGGATTATCACTGGTGGTGTGGGCGGTATGATTGCTGGCTTGCTCAAAGCTTATTTCAATGTGGATGTGATCATCAGCACGGTGATGGGCAACTATATTATCGATTATTTACTGTCCTTCCTGCTTTCTGGCGTTGGTCCATGGCGCGAGCCTGGTTCCTATTACCAGCAAACAGCACCCATCAGTGGGAATGCCTATTACCCGATCCTATTTGAGAATTCGCGATTGCACATCGGCTTTTTAATTGCCATCCTCTGCAGTATGCTGGTTTACCTTATCCTGAACCATACACCGTTTGGATTTCAGTTGCGGGCATTCGGGTCAAACCCACAGGCAGCGAAATTCAAGGGGATCAATATCAATAAAATAATTATTCTCACCATGTTCATCAGTGGTGCATTGGCAGGACTGGCAGGTGCCGGTGAGCTATTTGGAGTCCAATATCGCTTGAGACCCGACCTCTCTCCTGGATACGGTTACACCGGGATCATCGTGGCAATGGTGGCGGGACTAAACCCAATTGGGGTTATCCCGGCGGCGATCTTGTTCGGTGCAATTATCAACGGATCTGCACAGATGAGGATCGCGACAGGTGTGCCGACAGCTTTGACATCTGCTATCCAGGCGATCGTCTTGTTATCTTTATTAAGCGCGCAGGTATTCACTCGCTTCCGAGTTAGGAGAGCCGAACGTGTTGACTAGCCTTTTACAAACCGCGATCATTATTAATGTGCTAGCTTCAACGGTGAGAATCGCCACTCCATTGTTGTTGGGTGCCCTGGGGGAGCTGGTCACAGAACGGTCAGGCGTGATGAACCTGGGCATCGAAGGCACCATGTTGATGAGCTCGTTCACAGCTTTCCTGGTGGCTTATCATACTAACTCGATCCCATTGGCTCTTGCTGCGGCGATGTTGACCGGGGCATTGATGAGTCTGATCATGGCTTTTATGGCTTCCACCCTGAAAGTTGATCAAACCGTGACCGGCCTATCGCTCAACCTGCTGGCTTCAGGGATTTCGCTTTTCTGGTACCGGGTGGCCTTTAAAGGCACCAGTACAGAATCCATTCCAACGATCCAAACCATGGGAACGGTCAAGATTCCCATCCTGGGAGATATTCCTTACCTGGGTCAAATCTTCTTTAATCAGGGCTTGCTCACATACCTTGCATTTATCATGGTGCCGGTGATTGCATTTTTCCTCTACCGGACTTATACCGGCCTGGCGATCCGCAGTCTGGGAGAGAACCCGCGTGCTGTGGACATGAAAGGGATAAACGTGACCAGGTTACAATACCTGGCGGTATTATTTGGTGGAGTGATGTCGGGTTTGGCTGGTGCGTTTATTACTGTAGGGACACTGGTGCGTTTCTTACCGGAAATTACTGCTGGCCGAGGCTGGCTGGCACTGGTGATCGTAATCGCAGGCAATTGGAAGGCAGGCAGGATCTTACTGGCAGCCCTATTATTTGCCTTTATGGATGCATTCCAGCTTCAATTGCAGGGGATTGGGATTCAGCTGCCTTATCAAATTCTGCTGGCAGCTCCCTACGTATTAGCAATCGTGGTTCTGATGGCTAACCGGGCCAGGTCGCTGGCACCCAAGCACCTGGGATATCCCTATATTCGCGAGGAAGGTTAATCGATGTTCCACTCGCAAGAGTGGAAGCGGGAAAGGCTTGAGCAGCTGCTTGACCTTTCTATTCAAGGCGAGTTCCTGGATGAAGAGACCTGGGATCTTGAAAGGGTCGCCTCTACAGTCCGCCGGTTAGTGCGACAATATAATATTGCATGGTCACCGGAATGCCTCATCCCGGACAATCCCGATTTAATCCACTCGATCTTCCAGGCTGGGATCGCATTGGCAGCCGAGTTGGGGGTTTATGTTCGGGATACTCACTGCGTTGCCAGGTACAGCCTGGAAGAAATTCAGGCAGGCATGGAGTCAATGCCAGGGGAGCTGACGATGGGTGAGGGGAATGATTCACGCACCCTGTTTTCCAGAAAGGTGATGGATGAACGGCCTCCCAGGGTCTGGGGGGGTAGCCCAGGGACATCGCTACCCGAGGAATACTTCCTGGCGATCGAGACCAGTTATGCAAAAGAACCTCTGATCGATATGCTGTCAACCGGGTCTTTAGCTACGGTAGATGGACGGGAGGTGCGTACTGGGACACCTCTTGAGCTACTGGCAACCCAGCGTGAGTTAACGTTATTGAGGAAAGCAATCGAATACACCGGCAGGCCTGGGATGGGCTTGATGGGGGCCGAAAGCTCCGTCTCGGCTTATGGTGATGTGGGTGTGGCAAATCTTAAGTTCCTGCGGCCTTGCGATGCCCACCTGATCCCGATGCAGAACGAGCTAAAGGTAGATCATACCAGCCTGATGAAGGCAGCCAATTCGATCGAATATGGCATGCGCAACTCATCCCTGGCGTGCGTTGTGGTTGGTGGGCTTGGCGGGGATGCACCTGGTGCTGCAGTAGTAAACGTGGCATCATTTGTGCTTTCCAACCTGGCATGTCTTTCGGATTTCCACAGCTGCCATCCGATCCACATCCGGCATACTTCCACGACCACCAGGAGTGTATTGTGGGTGGAAAGTGTGGTTTGCCAGGCATTCGCTCAACATGCACCATGCATCATCTTCGGAGACATTTACCCAAAGAGTGGCGCCCTCACCAGGGAGTTGCTTTATGAAGTGGCAGCCAATGCAATCGTCATCACCGTGTCTGGAGGTCATTTGAAAGGTCCGGCCAGCGCAGATGGGTTGTTGCCGAACTGCACCGGATTAGAGGCACGCTGGATGGGGGAGGTCGGGCAGGCAGTAACGCGGCAGGGATTGGACCGGCAAGCAGCCAATGCACTCGTCAACCAGTTGATCCGCAAGTATGAGCATATTTTCAACCAGCCGGCGGGCAACCCTGGTGTACCTTTTACCCAGGCCTATGACCTTGATACCCTTGAACCCCGGATGGAATGGCTGGCACTTTACGAAGAAGTCAAAGAAGAATTGCACACACTAGGTTTAACGGCATTATCGTAAAACTGGACGGTTAACTTGGAAACAGTCGACGATATCATTGAATTGGTTGCAGCGGTTTCCGGCGAGCGGGAGCTTGACCTGGTTATTTGTGATGTGCAGCTGGTTAATGTTCATTCAAGTGAAATCCAGCCCACCTCGTTAGGGGTATTTAGAGGTCGGATTGTTTCACCGAGTGTTAATCGCCAGTCAACCGCCAAGCAAATCATCGATGGGAAGGGTTATTTCGCCCTACCCGGATTGATCGACACCCATGTGCACGTTGATTCAACCCTGCTTACCCCATCCGCATTGGCTGAGCTAATCGTACCGCATGGGACGACGGCAGTATTTGCTGACCCAATGGAGATTGCCAACGTAGCAGGGATGGCCGGGTTGGAAGCATTCGTCAAATCTGCGGGTGAGCTTCCATACCATTTCTATGTCGAGGTGCCGTCGCGCGTGCCATCCGCCCCAGGCCTGGAAACAACCGGGGGCAGCCTGGGATTTGCAGATACCAAGAAAATGCTGTCCTGGAAAATGACCATCAGCCTGGGGGAGCTGGATCCCTCAAAGGTGCTTGGCAAATTGCCGGAATATTTGATGAAGGTGGTCGAAGCGCAGGCAGCTGGGAAGATTGCCAACGGTCACACGGCAGGGTTATCCGGGGAAGACCTGGCAGCTTACGCTTGCGCATGCATTGCTGACGACCATGAGTGTATATCATACGATGAGGCCAGGGAAAGGCTGGCGTTGGGCATGGCAATCCTGGTGCGGGAGGGGAGCACTGAACGCAACCTGGAAGCGCTGGTTGGTGGGCTGGTCAGGGCAAAAGCAGATACCAGGCACTGGATGATGTGCACGGATGATAAGCACCCCGATGACATCGCCCGGGAAGGCCATATCGACCACATGCTGCGGAAAGCCATATCCATCGGGCTGAAACCGGTGCGGGCGATCCAGATGGCGACGATCAACGCGGCGACTCACTTCCGCCTGGAGCATAATATCGGCAGCCTGACTCCAGGGAGATGGGCAGACATCATTCTCACCAAGAATCTTACCGACCTGCGACCAGACAAAGTCTTCTTCAAGGGGGAGCTGGTGGCTGAAGGTGGTCGGATGACCCGCGCGATCCATCCATCTCCATTCCCAAATTGGCTGCGCCAAACGGTAAAGATCACCCACGGTCGGCAGGCTGAAGATTTCCACCTACATGAAGATGGCTCATCAGTGGACGCCTGGTTGATCAAGATATTTCCTGACCAGATCGTTAACAAAAGAGAAATAATCACTCTTGAAGTAGTCGATGGTTATGTTCGTGCTGATTTTGAAAGGGATGTACTTAAACTGGCAGTGGTCGAACGTTATGGAAAGAATGGGAATATCGGAATCACATTCGTTAATGGTTTTAACCTAAAAATGGGGGCTCTGGCATCCTCTGTGTCGCACGATCACCACAATATCGTGGTCGTAGGTGCTGATGATGCCTCCATGGCGTGCTGTGTGAGGGCAATCGAGCGCCAGCAAGGTGGACTAGTGGCGTGCAAAGGGGAAGAAGTCCTGGCTGAGCTGCCCCTACCCATTGGTGGATTAATGAGCGATCATAAAGCCGGATGGGTGATCGAAGCCTTACAAAAAATGAACCAGGCAGCCTATGATCTTGGGTGCAGGCTGCCTGCACCTTTTATGAGCCTGTCATTCATCTCCTTGCCGACCGTTCCTGAGCTCGGTCTGACTGACATGGGCCTGGTGGATGTGCATGAGCATAGGATTATCGCTCCATTCCTGCACCCCAAGAAAATGGCCAGGTGATTATCTCTTTTCAAAAGCAGTGATGGATGATTAGTGAGCCTTGAGAACTCTATCAATCGAGGAATCTGCAATAAATACAAATCGAAGAAAGAGCAGGTAAATCATGGACAGTGAATACCAATCCCTCTCTGAAGCAATTCACGCCGGTGATAAAGAAAGCGGGATCAAAGAAGCCTTGGCATTGGTGAATCGTGGGAAAAAGGTCCCTCAGATTTTCATTGAGTGTATCGAGCCGACCCTGGTAGAAGTAGGCGATCAGTTTAGCCGGCTGGATATCTTTTTGCCGGAGTTGATGAACTCCGCTTCCACAACCAAGGCGATCCAGGAGGTGCTGTTGCCCTACCTGGCGGATGAGCCATCGCAGTCTAGGAAGGGGAGGATTGTAATCTGCACTGTCTCAGGTGATCTGCACGATATTGGAAAAAATATTGTCAAAACCATGCTTGAAGTAAACGGCTTCGAGCTGAGGGATCTGGGCGTGGATGTCCCTGCCGCGAGCGTGATCAAGGCTGCTGTGGAGTTTAATGCTGATATCATTGCTCTCTCGGCGTTGATGCTGCCATCATTACCTTCGATGAAGGACGTGATTGATATCCTGCGTGAGAACGAGAAGTACAAGGGCCGCTTCAAGGTGATCGTGGGCGGCGGACCGGTGAGCCAGGATTGGGCCGATAAGGCAGGTGCGAATGCCTATGGCGATAACGCCATTGAGGCAGTCAAGGTTGCCCACGCATTATTTACGTAACCGGCAAACCCCAGTTGGAGACTTGTTCCAGGACATCGTCGTAAATTGCCAGCCATTCCGAGGTTGGCTGGATTGTATCCCGTTCATAGACCTCCTGGAAAGGTCGGCCGAATGGTTTCTTATCCTGTAAATCCTCATAATTTTCAAGGGCTTGTTTGACGATCTCATCCGCCTGTTCGCGATTCAGCTGAGCAGCGGCTTGGGCTACTTTCCCATTAAAGCGCGCCTCCAGGCCTGAGACATGGTCTTGTACGGTACCGCAGGCAGAGCGCGGACCTAAGATGCGGCTGATACCGGAGGCTGTGCAGAGTGTGGTGAATGCAGCACACTCATAGAGCAGGGTCTTGGTTCCTGGCCCACCCACCGGGGAAACGGTCATATTGGTCATCAGATGGCTGTTGCGTGCCAGGGCTTGCAGTGCCAGACTGGTGGCCTGCATGATCTCCCGGCTGGTGTCATTGAAGTTGAACGGGTGAGTGGGGGATGATCCGTGACAGACGGCCATGAAGGCCAGGTTAAGTGCGACCATCTCGGCAGTCAGGAGCACAGCAATACCTTCGCTCCCGCCACCCAACCCGCCGTAAATAGGGTTGGCGAACGGGTCGATGATTCCATTTTGGTAGATCACATGCGCCACTTTGTTGAGCTGCTCAAAATTTATTTTCAGCTCACTGATCATGCCCAGGGTATGCATGTCCGTTGGACGATAGCCTCCACGACTGATCGCAGAAAGGAAACCGACATCGCTAATGCTGATCTGAACACAGTTGATGGCCATACCAGGGCGGTTAGCTTTTTGGAGCACATGCATCATCTGGTCGCATTCCTGCCAGGCAGCCATGATTTCTAGGGGCGAGCGCGTTCGAATATCGCTTCCATTGGTTGTACTCAGTGTTCCGGGGCAGACCACGTCCACACCTGGTTCTTGGACGTAGCTCAACATAACCGGAATGAACAGCCCTTCACTAATTGGTGTGCCGACCGGCCCACCCATGTTGAGTGGTGGGCGGGTCTCGCCAATCGTGCGGTACTTTTCATGTACCGCATCATCGCCCGCTCCCAGGATTACCTCCTGGGGGGCTTCTGACAGGATATGCTCGATCTCAGCCCGGTTGAACTGGATAATCCGGCCGGTATCGAGGCAGTAGATGCCGCTGCTTGCCAGGAAATCCAGGGCTGCCTCCCATACCCGGTCAGCCAGCTCGTTGTCAAGGTTGACCACGTGCGAGCGATCCAGACGAATACCATACTGCTTGACCACCTGACGGAGACCCAGGGTGACATGCTCGCGATCGAACTGCTCCTCATCTACAATGGGACCTCTCAAGCTGCGTTGAATAACATCCATTATTCGAAGGGTATTTATCATCATTATTGCCTTGTCTGCGGGATGTTATCCCGGATAGGATAAGAAAAATCTCCGAGTAGATAGCTATATTGACGATGGCTGGTCGAGCAAGCGCTTACATAAGTCAACCGCCGAGGCCGCATCAGGTGCGTAACCATCTGCGCCAATCTCGTCTGCCCAGGTTTGGTTAGTGGCACCTCCACCAATGATGAGCTTGACCTGATGGCGCAATCCTACCTCTGAGAATAGGTGGATCGTCCTCTTCTGGGCAGGCAAGGCGGTGGTCATCAGAGCGGATAAGCCAACAATATCGGCTTTTTCCTTCTGGGCAGCCTCGAGGAAAGCGCTAGCCGCTACATCACGTCCGAGGTCGATTACCCTGAAACCGTGCGATTTTAGCAAGATGCACAGGATGTTCCGTCCGATGTCGTGGATATCTCCCTCGACCTGCCCCAGGACGATCGTGCCAAATGAGAGGCTTTCCTTGCCAGCTTTCAGCATTGCTTCTTCCAAAAGTGCCGTCACACGCTCGGCGGCTTCACCAGCCATCATCAGCTCGGGCAGGTAAATCTCAAAATCCTGAAACTTTTGGCCCACATCGGTCAGGGTGGGAACGAGGGCTTGCTGTACCAGCGCAAGAGGCTCAATGCCATTCTCCAATATTTGCCTGGCAACGGCTTCAGCCTGGTCGCTATCTCCTACCCGCAAGGCTGTGTCGAGTTTTTCACGCAGATCAGAGGGAATGATTGTCATGTTGTACCTTTCTCCGGACTCCATTAATATCCAGACCCATGCGGGTCAGCTCCTGACAGACCTGGTAGTAGATACCCAGCCACTCCTCTCCAGGCTCGAGGGTGTCGGTGTTATAGAGCTCTGGGAAGGCCTTACCGGGTTTTGGATTTGCCAGGCTGTGTTCGTAATGTGTTAGGCAATCCAGCACATAGCTGTTCGACTGCTCGCGTGTCAGCCCAAGGGTAGCGTTGGCTACCTGGGCTTGGAAACGGGCTTCAAGCCCGCTGGTGTGGTCAGTTTTGGTGCCACAGGTTGCTCCCACGCCGTGCTGGTTCATTCCACTGACTGCGCCGACAATGGCACCAGCTGCTACTTCCCACAAAACCTCGCTCGTCCCCAGACCTGAGCGGGTGTATAGGTCATTCACACACACCATGGGGGTGTTGCGCGCCAGTGCCTGGCCTGCCATTGATTGGATCCACAAGCCCAACCTGTCGGTGTTGTGCGACCATTGAAGATTCATGTGGCCCATGAAGTGATAAGACACGCGATAACACACTGCGCCAAGGATATGGCTGGCAACGGTTACAACCGCCGTACCTTCAGCACCACCACCCAGCCCGCCCACCAGGGGGGTCATCAGGTCTACGATGTGCATCCCGATACTTTGCATGTATGCAACTCGTGAAAGCTGGTCGTAATTCGTCTTCAGCTCAGGCAGCTGAGATACCAGCAACCCATCCGATGTGCGCAATCCAGATTGGGGATCGAAGGTTGCCATTTTCCCGGCGCAGGTGAGAGGCACAGCTACGTCTTCGATGTGCATGCCCGGTCTGCCAGCCTGGCTAACGGCTTGGCGTGCAACAGCAGCTTCCTTGCGCGAAGCCAGGATTTCGCTTGGGGACCCTGCAACGATCAGCCGTCCAAAATAGGTAGATAAAGATCCGGCACCCAGGCAGTCCACCCATGTCTCCTGCGCACAGGACTGCAAGATCAGTGGATGATATTTCTCGCTTGTAGGAGTGCCGGTTGGCCCACTGTGCATACGGCAGGGCTCAAAGCTCTCGACTTCACGGTGGCGTTCAACCACCGCGTCTTTGCCACATCCCAGGATAACCTCTGCTGGAGCACCTGCAATGGTTGCCTCGACTTCTTCCCGTGTGAATGTAATCCGCCGCTCGGTGGACTGATTGTAGACCCCCATCTCGAGGAACAGTTCCAGTCCGGCTTGATACAGGCGATCCGCCATGGGGTCATCGGATGGTACCAGCACCTGCTTATCAAATTTCAGGGCGTGTTTTTTAACCAACTCAGCGGTCTTGCGTGCCAGAGCCATGTCAAAGGCCTGCTCTTTCATGAATTGGCCGTTTTCTGATCTGTTAACGATTTCGGGTAAGTAGTTGTTATGCATAGGGGTGCAGATGTTCCCAATATTTTTTAGATAATTGCACTGCGCGATTCATGCGAATTTGGAGACCTTGCGAGCCCTTTTCCAGGCGCCTTCCATATCCAGGCCGAATTCGATCAGCTTTTCCCGTACCTGCTGGTAAGTTGATAACCATGCTTCGCCTGGTTCAACCGAGTCGGTGTTATATAGTTCGGGGAAAGGTTTCCCTGGGTTGGGATGATCCATGCTTTTCTCATAAAACTCAAGGCACCTGAGCACGCACACATTTGCTTCCTGGCGTTTCAAGGCAAGGGCGGCATGGCTTACCTCCGCGTTGAAGCGCGCTTCCAGCCCGCTGGTGTGGTCAGTCTCCTTACCGCCAGTGGTGCCAATACCCATCTGGTGGACTCCACACGGGGTGCAAGCGATTGCGCAGGCGGCTACTTCCCACAGCAGCTCTGCAGTTCCAAGTCCGTTGCGGGTGTAAATGGCATTGGTGGTGATCATGGGGGTATTGCGGGCAATTGCTTGCCCGACCATGGCATAGATCCACAATCCCATGCGGTCGGTATTGTGGGACCAGCGCAGGCTCATGTGACCCATGTCGTGATAGGCTGCGCTATAGCATACCGCCCCCATGATATGGCTGGCGACTGTGACGACTGCTGTACCCTCTGCCCCACCTCCTAACCCGCCGATAAGCGGCGTCATCAGGTTGCAAATGTGCATTCCAACGCTCTGCTGGAAGGCTACACGTGACAGCTGGTCATAATTGGTCTTAAGCTCTGGCATGATAGCTACCAGCATGCTGTCACAAGAGCGCAAACCTGTATCGGGGTCGTATGCCGACATCTTTCCAGCACAGGTGAGTGGGACAGCGACATCGTTGATGCCCATCCCGCCCCGCCCAGCCATCAGGGTGGCTTGCCGGGCAACCATGGCCTGCTTGCGACAGCCGAGGATCTCAGAGGGAGAGCCGGGAATAATCAGCTGGTTCATATAGGTGGATACAGACCCGCCGCCCAGGACGTCCACCAGTGGCTCTTGGGCACAGCTGAAAAGGATCAATGGATGGTACCGCTCGGAAGATGGGGTGCCTGTTGGCCCACTATGGACGATACAGGGATCACCCGTTTCGACTTTTCGATGGCGCACCTGGCGTGCATCCTTGCCACTTCCCATGGTGATGGTGTCAGGTGCTTCGGCTACAGCAGATTCCACTTCGTCTGTCTTGAATTGGATACATCTCTCAGTCGACTGGTTATAAACACCCTTATCGAGGAATAGCTCCAGCCCTGCCTGGTACAGACGGTCAGCCATGTCATCGTCTGATGGGACGACTACAGAACGGTCGAATTTAATGCCATGCTTACGCACGAGCTCCATCGTCTTGCGCGCCAATGCCAGATCATAGGCAGATTCCTTCATGAAAGGGCCATTTTCAGAGCGATCGAGGATAAGGGGAAGCCGGTTGTTGTGCATGTATCACCTTTCTATAAAGGTACAGGATAGTTGTGGATCATTATTGCCGCCCATTTCAATGCCTGATTTTCTCTTTTTCAGCTGCCTGGAGGATTTTGTCCAGCTCGCGGTCTGATTCAGGAGGAAGGGGATTGGGTTGGTGGGTTTCCATCAAGCGTCGAGCAACTTCTGCAGCCCGCTCCACGATCCCACGACTACCGCCATCCACCCAGGCTTTATAATTCTCCCGCACGATCACATCCGAGAGAATATATTCCTCCTGCCAGTGGGAGCGGGTATGCTTGGTTTTTAGATAATTGCCTGGAGGTGGACCGATTTGCTTGATCAGGTCAATGGCTAGGTGTTCTTCATCAATTTTGATACCATCCAGAACTTTTCCCACCATTCGACAGACTTCGTGATCGATAATCATCTGCACCGGTGAATGCGAACCTTCGTTATCCAAGCCACCCAGCGGCATGATGTAGTTCACCCCAGCAGTGGCACATAGGTAGGTCTGCAAGTGCTTTTCAAAGATTGCCTGGGGATCTGGAATCTTGGCATCAGTCATGGGATAAAAAACCCCCGATGGCATACCATAATACTTGGCAAGTTGAGCTGTTGCCACACCCATGAGTCCCACTTCCACTGCACCGCTGGCCATGCTGCCATAGCGCATGTCCATGGGGGTTGAGTATCCCATGTACATTACGCCACAGCCCGGATTGACCAGTTGCGCCAACACGGTTCCTCCCAAGATCTCAGCATTCTGAAGCACAAGTGTGCCAGCCATGGTTGCCGGACCCGTTGCTCCCTTTGAAGGACCGCTTAGAATAAGTTGTGGATTGCCCGATTCAGCGTAGTCGATTATACCTTGAGCCTGGTCGGCTGGTATGGCAAGTGGGGAAGAGATGCATATGCCTCCCAAGGTTTGCTGATTGGTGACTGCCACCATTTGCACCAGCCATTTCGAGCTGCCACCGAATGCGGTGCCCATGATCGTTTTATCAGTATTACGCAGCTCGGTGGCGTGCACCCACTCCAGCTCAACCTGGGGAGGCTTATCTCCCAGGTGGGCTACAGGCTGGCATAACGTGTGAACCAGGGGCAGTGCATCACAAAGGCGCACAAGCCTGGCGCATTCGTCTACCGTGGCTTCATGGCGTTCCATGGTGTCGATGTCAAGCCAGGTAAATCCTGGGAAGGAAGCAAAATATACGGTTTCTCCACCCAGATCGAGGCTCAGCTCAGGATTTCGGGCCTTGAGCAAAAACCTCTCCGGACATTGTTGGATAGCCCAGTCCACAATTGCCTGAGGGAATCTCACCCGGCGGATGTCATGGTCTACCTCGCATCCACCTTCCTCAAGGATGCATAAGGCACGTTCATGTACGACGGTCATCCCAGTTTCTGCCAGTACATCAAGGGAACCTTGATGGATCCTTTCAATTTCATCCTTTGAAAGGATCTCGTAGGGTTTTTTGCATTTAAATCCATTGAGTGGCATCGTGGGATCCTCGCGTTATGAGTTGAATTGGGTAGGCAAGTTTTCTGTTGACAGGATTACCTGTGTTGATGGGGATCATCACAATCACGGATTGATCTGCTCAATAACCTTCGCGGATAGGAAACCGGCAAAGAAAACTTATGTCCCGTTACGCGAACGGATCAATTTGAAGCTCATGCGGTTGCCTGGGTGATACTCAATGGATTGGTGAACTGGCTGTTCGTCACGGTTATATCCGATTTCGTCGATGACAAGCACCGGGGTGAGGGAGTCCATCTTTTTGAATATTTTCGGAATACCGCAGTTTTTTAGAATATCGGCCCTAACCGAGGAGACGTAATAAGAAATTGACTGTCCACATTTTTGCTCAAGGAATTCCAATATGGGTTCCGTGAGTCCCGGTTCAAATATTTCTTCACCGGGGAAAGCCTCTTTGAAAACCCACTCAGGGATATGGTTGATGCAGTAAATAATCGGGTTACCGTCGGCTAAAAAAAGCTTCTCGATTTCTAGGAGCTTATCACCTGGATTGAGCTTGAAGCTCTCAGCCTGGTCGGGGCTCATGGCGATCAATTCGGTACGCAACTGCTTATAGCCAGGTTCGAAGCCGTTATCAGAGATCAAACGTGGGAAATCAATGAACTGGTTGAGCAGGTTTGAGATATTCGAGCTTTTCCTGACAAATGTCCCAACTCCCTGGCGACGAATGATCAACCCCATTGCTTCCAGGCGGTCAAATGCGCTGCGTATAGTCGCTCGGCTGACCTTATAATTGGCTGCCAGTTGGTTTTCAGGTGGCAGTGGGGTCTCAGGAGGGAAGGTGCCATTCCTAATTTGTTCGATTAGGATGGTGAGGATTTGGGAGGATAGAGAGGATTGGCGTACAGGAGTTTTATTCATAGGACACTTGAA